>JAUWDI010000083.1 GCA_030608865.1 Anaerolineales bacterium
ATCTGTCCGATAGTGTAATCGACGGTTCCTTCAATGGCTCCATCACCGACGAGAATCGTCGTCATGCCGAATTCGGCAGCGGCCGCAAGATTTGGGTAGCGGTCATCGACCAGCAGGCATGTCGCAGATGTAGGTTTCCCCACGAGCGCAAGGGCGCGATGATATGCCTTCGGGTCCGGTTTGTTTGAAAAATCCAGGGCGAGAATGTCGATGATCTGGTCGATAAGATCTGAAATACCAAGCTGCTTCAAGACTCGAATGGTGTAGTCGAGGTAAGCATTTGTAAAGATTATCCGAGGAATGGTGATTGAGGCCAACATGGTTTGAAGTTCAGGATCGGGGGGAATGAGGTCCTCGACTGGAACATCATGGACATAGTCCAAGTATTCCATTGGATCGATCTGATGGTTGCGCATCAAGCCGTTCAGCGTAGTTCCAAATTGGGCGAGATACTGGGCGCGTAGCAGGGATGCCTCCTCGGTGCAAAGGTTTAATTTCGTCTCTATATAGCTTTGAATGCGACCGCCGACAGCCTCCCATAAGCCACTTGTGTGTGGGTATAGCGTGTCATCGAGGTCCAGGAAGAGCGTTGTATATTCCATAAGTTAGGTGTCATTTCCTTTGCCCCGTACAGGAGTATCTCCCTGACGGCAACAGCGATGTCATCCAGGATGTCGTGTGAGAACTATCAGACCCATTTCATTACATCTATAGATGCAATGTCCACCACTTCAATTTCTCCCGCGGCAGTATAGAACGCCGCATCCTTGAGTGTCAACCGGATAGGGAGGCATGTATAATCAAAGCCATGCCAATAAAGATACTACCGGAAAAAGTCTCATCTGCTATCGCAGCCGGCGAAGTTGTCGAGAGACCTGCATCTGTCGTGAAGGAGTTGGTGGAGAACTCACTCGACGCAGGCGCAAAAAGCATCCAGATAGCCACGGAAGAAGGGGGGAAGCTTCTTATCGAAGTGGTCGATGATGGCTGTGGAATCGCACAGGAAGAGGCTTTACTTGCAGTTGCGAGATTTGCGACTTCAAAGCTGCAGACAGCGCAGGATCTTTTCGCGATCGACACTTTAGGCTTTCGGGGGGAAGCCTTATCCTCAATCGCCGCTGTCTCGCGTTTGGAGATGGTTACCCGCGCGCAAGGTGAAGAAATCGGGTCGAAATTAATCGTCGATGGAGGAGACATTAAACCGCTCTCATCCATAGGAGCTCCACCGGGAACCGTGATCCGCATTCGCGATCTTTTTTACAATGTTCCAGCACGCAGAAAATTCTTGAAAACAGAAAATACCGAGCGCCGTTGGATCACCCGCTTCGTCACTCGCTATGCTCTGGCCTATCCAGATGTTCGTTTCCAGCTGCAACAAGAAGGACGGACTCTGCTCCAAACATCGGGAAATGGTAATCAGCGTGAGGTTCTCACGGAAGTCTTCGGCCTTGAAACCGCACGTCAAATGATCGCCATTCAGCCTTCTCCGGGCGCTGAGTTATCGGTTTCCGGTTTTGTCAGCCCACCCGAGTTAAATCGCAGCAATCGCCGCGAACTGACCTTCTTCGTGAACGGTCGGTGGGTTCAAGACTCAAGCCTATCAGCGGCAGTGCTGCAGGCCTATCACACGCTGTTGATGGTTGGACGATACCCCATCGCCGTGCTCTTCCTACAAGTCCCTCCCGAGCAGGTGGATGTGAATGTCCACCCGACGAAATCTGAAATCCGCTTCAGGGAGCCAGACCGGGTATTCTCCGTGCTTCAAAGGGCGGTCCGGGCGACTCTGATGGGGCATACTTCTGCGCCTGGCGTAGATCTTCATTCAACGTGGTCTCGGGATGATCGATCAAGCAGCTCAGGGGCTATTAGCACGGATTGGGGATTCGCAGGGGAATCGTCTTTTGACCCCTCAGCATCCAGTCCCCGTTCTCTTCAGGGTGTGCTTCCCTCCGGCACAATCCCTCTGCTTCGTGCTGTCGGCCAGATCGGGGCTGCCTATCTCGTCGCTGAAGGTCCGGATGGACTCTATCTGGTCGATCAGCACGCTGCGCACGAGCGAATCCTCTTTGAAAAAATGATGGCAGACAGAGATGCTGGAGCCTTGGAATCGCAGAATCTGCTCGAAGCGCAGACGATCGAGTTTTCACACGCTGAAGCTGTTCTGCTGCAAGAGAATCTGGAGGCGCTAAAAGAATTGGGCTTTGTCATCGAGCCCTTCGGTGAACGATCCTTCCGATTGCGAGCAATCCCATCCCTCGTTACGGGGAAGGATCCGGCATTCGCCCTGCGATCTGTGGTTGAGGAATTTGATGAGAATGAAGAGCCGTTGGCAGATGCGCTTGAAGCCCGGCTTGCAGCTCGCATATGCAAGCGTATCGCCATAAAAGCTGGCCAGGTATTGTCTGTTGACGAGCAGCGGCAGCTGCTCAGGGATCTGGAGTCATGTTCTATGCCGCGCACATGTCCTCATGGGCGGCCAACGATGATTCATTTATCCGTAGATGCATTGGAGAGGCAGTTCGGTCGCCGTTAGTGGAGCGCGCTATCCTCACCCAGACCGAAAGGTAGGATGACCTTAAAGGTGGTGCCTTTGCCGACCTTGCTGTCAACTTCGATAGTGCCGCCGTGATTTAGCACGATCCGTTTGGCGATCGCCAATCCCAATCCCGTGCCGCTGATGAGACCTTCCTGATCTGGCACCCGGTAGAAACGGTTAAACAGGTTGGGAATACTCTTGGCTGGTATGCCCTTTCCGTTATCCGCAACCATCAACAGCGCATCTTCATCTTTTCGCTGCAATGAGATCCGCACCCAACCATCTTTTTGGTTGTATTTAATCGCGTTTGTTATAAGGTTTAAAAGAAGCCTTTTTAATTGATTGCGATCACCCATCAGCGGGGATAGTGTGCGATCGATGTCTGTTTCAAGGTTGACCCCCACTGAATCCGCTTGTAGTCGCATAATTTCAATGCACTCGCGAACGAGACCTTCGAGAAGTACGGGTTCGCGTTCGAACCGAACTCTGCCTGATTCGAGCCGGGAGAGCTCCAAGAAGTTAGTCGTCAGTTCATTTAAGCGCTGTACCTCGTTGAAGAGGGTTTGCCGGATCTTGCTGCGCTGTTCATCTTTTAATTCTGGTCGCTGAAGGAGGTGGACGGCTGCTGATAAGGCAGATAGTGGTGTTCGCAGTTCGTGGACCATCTCAGCTACGATGTCGCTTTGTTTGAAGAGACGTGTGTTCTCAATCGCGATCGCTGCCTGGGCGGCTAATGCCTCCAGGACATGCTTGTCTTGCTCGGTGAATGTCCCCTCGAGTTTATTCACCGCTTCGATTACGCCAATTGTCTTATCTTTTGTTCTCAGAGGCACACCAAGGATCGATTTCGAGCGATCCGATATTATCAAGTCGACCTCACGGAAAAAGCGAGAATCTTTTGGAGCATCATCCACAAGAAGGGGTTCACGATGTGTGAATATCCATCCGGCGACGCTATTTTCAGGCGGTATCGCGATTAGCGTGTCATCAGAGCGGAGCGGTACGGTAGCAGCCTCGAAGTAAAGCTGATTCCTTTGTGAATTGTAAAGGAGTAGGGCGGCGTCTTGGGAGTCGGTCAACTCTTTAGCAGCGTCAACGATCATCTGCAGGAGCGTGCTCAGTTCTAGCGTTGACACCAGATCCGAGGTCATCTCCAAGAGGCGATCATATCGCTTTAGCAGCGCGTCTACGCTATTGTGGTTATTTGTTGTCGATAAGTCGTTCTGTTTCTTGGGGCTCACGCAGCACCTCTTGAAGGATCATCGGCAGTACAACAGCTACATCGTCGTGGATGACGAAATCCGCGCGTACGTCAAGGTATGTTGGTTCATTATTGATGATAATGAGTTTAGCGCCAGCGTTCAATGCAGGAATCGGCATCGAAGCTGCCGGCATGACTTCCAAAGATGAACCGGCGACCACGATTAGGTCCGCACCATCGATTAGGGCTTGCGCCTCACTAACGATGCAAGACGGCAATTGCTCGCCAAAAAGGATGATGTCTGGTTTGAGCAAACCGCCGCAATGATCGCAATATGGCAAAGCGCCGGTGTGGGCAAAATCATTGATCAGGCTTTCGGCGTTGTGCTTTTGATAACACAATGTGCAAGTTGCCTCCCGCAAATGACCGTGTATCTCGTAAATACATTTCGATCCTGCCCTGCGATGGAGGTCATCGATGTTTTGGGTGATGATGCCATGTAAAAATCCAGCCTGTTCTAATTCCGCGAGCGCGGTGTGTGCCGGGTTGGGATCTGCATCAATCATTGTTTTAACAAGTGGTCGAACCCACGTGAAGAAGTTTTCTGGTTGGTAGCGGAAAGAGGTGAGAGAGGCCACCGTCATCGCGTCATACTTTTTCCAAAGTCCGGAGTCATGGGAGCGAAAGTCGGGGATTCCGGATCGGGTTGAGACCCCCGCGCCTGTAAGGGCAACCACTCGACGGGCGGAGCGGAATGCCGCTGCGCTCTGCTCAATAGATTCAGCGTGTTGAGAGTGAGTCACAAACGCAATCAACCTTTGGGAGGATGAAGGTACGTAAGGAGAGATTCAGCGAGTTTGCGGATTTGTTCGCTCACTAGAGAATCCGCGTACGAATCTACAAGTGGCGATCCCGCTTGTGAAGCTTGATGGGCTTGCTCGGGGGCAGGGGAGACGATCCCCGCTAATTCAATTCCAAGATCACTTTCCACCTGTCTCCAGGGTACTTGCAGGCTTGTTCCCACACGGTTGATAAGCGCAAGTCCAACCTTACTTGTATTTAACCCGCTCGTTTCAAGTTCTTGCAGTAATGCGCGTCCCATGGCATCCGAGGGGTAGATTGGTTCCACAATCAGGATGATGCGAGTGCATTGCTGTAAAAGGGGCTTCGTGTAGGGTTTCAACCCTGCACCTAGGTCGAGAATGAGCAAGTCGCACATGGACGCCAGGTTGGATACAACCGCTTCAATTTGGGGGACGGCTTGTTCAAGTTCTGTCTCCCGAGGATGGAAAGAAGAAAGGAGCAAGCGGACACCACTCGAGTGATTGACGATCTCTGCCTCTACAGATCGGAGATGGATGTCCTTCAAAGATCTGGAGAGTACGTTGGATAGACCGGAGGGGTCCTGGATGTCCAGTTCCAAACCCATCGAGCCGTGACCCGGGTTAATCTCGGCAATTATTACATCATAGCCCTTATCGAGAAGTGCGACTCCGGAGTTTAAGGCTAGTGTTGTCGTTCCAATGCCGCTTCGAGATCCAAGGAACGCGACGATTTGAGCATTAGCCTCGGGCGCTGCAACGGCTTGTGCAGAGCGAGCAAGCACTGCTTTCACATGAGCTGTAAGTTCAGCCGGGTGAGTGGGTTTCGTCAAGTAGTCGTCGACCCCGGCTTCAAAGCCAGCTACTTTATCGTCTA
>JAUWDI010000013.1 GCA_030608865.1 Anaerolineales bacterium
GAACGGAATATTCGATATGCACGCTCAAGGGCTAGAGGGATGAGAAAAAGAAGGGCATCAGGGCGGGTTAGCAGGCTGAGTGAGCCGATAAAGGCGGCGAGGACTGGCTGGTTGTTCGAATGCATGTAAAATGTGCCCAACATCAGGAGGATGAACAGGCTCGTCTCCATGCCGCCAATCGCGAAAGTGACAGACATTGGAGCAGCAGCCCAGATTAATGCAGTAGCTATCCCGGCACGGCGGTATCCGAGGTTCATCGAGAGACGGATGATGATCAAGCAGCTCATAGCATCGGCAATGGCGCTAATCACCACTGCGATTTCTGGGTAGGGAGCTTGGATGCCACCTGTGATAGAACCTATGGCGGCAAGCAACACAGCATAAAGGGGTGTCGTCGTTCCTAAAACCCATTCTCCCGGGTTGTACACAAGGCCATTCCCGGCGATGAGGTTTTGGGCATAACGGAAAGTGATGAAAGCATCATCGACGGTTCGAACTCCGGGTATCAATCGGAGTGCAACAGCGAGCAGCGGGATGAGAAATTGGGGATTGAAGAATTTATTTAAACGCACCCGCGCATTATACAGAGGCATTCTGTGATAGGAAAGTCAGGTCAAACGCGCCAATTGTTGATATGGATCCTAATTGGTCTGTTCTTCCTTGCCGTCATCTTGAAGGTGGCCCTTCTAAGCGTTGGGGCTTTCCCCTTTAATGCGGATGAAGCGATTGTTGGCTTGATGGCTCGCCATATCCTGGAAGGGAATTGGCCGGTTTTCTTCTATGGACAAACCTACATGGGAAGCCTGGACGCGACACTCATCGCGCTGGGTTTCATGCTCTTCGGCAGCGAAGTCTTCGTCATCCGGACGATCCAAATTCTGCTCTATCTCGGGACGATTATTCTGGCCGTAAATCTGAGCGCGCGAATCTTTAGGAGCCAACTCGCGGGGCTGGTGACAGGTTTGCTCTTAGCCGTACCCACAGTGAATATAACCCTTTACACAACCGTCTCTCTGGGCGGGTATGGGGAGGCGCTCCTTATTGGTGCTTTGCTCCTGCTCCTGGCGGTCCAAATTGATGAGAAACCCGACAATACCATGAACTACCTTTTGTGGGGTTTCTTTTCCGGTCTCGGTTTCTGGGCATTTGGGTTGACCATCGCATACATCCTGCCGACGTCTGTTATTGTAGTGCGCAGTCTGATTAAATCGCGGCGGAGTCGATGGTGGATTCAAGGAGCGCTGATCTTTATAGCGGGAATTATCGGCGCGTTGCCACTCATCATCTGGGCTTACGAAAATGGTGTCAGCGTTTTATTTCAGGAACTCTTTGGATCCGCGATTGCGGTAAATGCTGGCTCAGCTTACTTATCAACATTAATCAAACATATCCAATATTATTTACTCTTTGGAATTACTGTGACTCTTGGGTTTCGACCGCCTTGGACGACCGAACCCATCGCTCTGCTGTTAGTGCCCTTCGCTCTGGTCTTCTGGTCGTTGGTATTTATCCAAATCTTCCATAGGCTGCGGGATGAGAGCTCCCGGCGAGCGATTTATTGGATGATTGCAGGTGTTATGGGTGCGGTGATCCTTATGTTCGTGCTCACCCCATTTGGCTCGGACCCGTCTGGCCGCTATTTTCTCCCTGTTTATTTCACCCTGGCAATTTTCGCGGGAGACTTCTTCGCCCAGCCGGCTTTCAAGATCAACGCACGATTCCGAGCGCTGATCCTGGTATTTGTTGTCGCGTTCAACTTATGGAGCAACCTGGAGGCAGCGGGCCAATATCCTCCCGGGATAACCACGCAATTTGATGCAGTCACGAGGGTCAATCACAGATTTGATGAGCAGCTTGTCGATTTTCTGGCCAAGCATGGAGAAACGAGGGGGTATTCAAATTATTGGGTGTCCTATCCGCTTGCCTTTTTGTCAGACGAGGAGTTGATCTTTATCCCAAGGCTCCCGTACCATCTCGATTTTCGGTACACTGCTCGGGACGATCGTTATGAACCTTTCCGGGTTATCGTCGATGGAAGCGACCACGTTGCTTACATCACGACATTCCATCCAGCTCTTGATGAGAGCATCAGGGCGAGTTTCCGTAGACTTGAAGTAGTGTGGGAGGAGGAAGTGATCGGGGATTACCAAATCTTCTATAATCTCTCACGCCCCGTGCGGCCAGAGGAAATCGGTGACGCATGGTTGGGGAATTAGCTGCAGCAAACAGCCTTATCAAGGCAGCTTGGGTAAGATTGAAGCTGATAGGTATTCTTCTGCCTCATGGCATAGGAGATGCAAGGGTGAAAGTGGATAATTAGGGTGGATGTTAATACCGTAGTAAATAAGATCGGGTATTTCTCCACAGGAAAAATCATGCATTCATCGACCAGCACCGATAGATGGAAGGCACACACATGACGTTCAAACGCCTGGTGTTTGGCATCACTTTCCTGGCTATTTTCACCATGGCTGTCCGTGTCTCCGTAGGCTACGATACGTGGTGGCATCTAAAAGCGGGTGAGTGGATGCTTGCCAATCGGGCGATCCTCCGGACGGATTTGTTTTCGCTTACACGTCAGGGCTCAGCTTGGATTTACCCCGGATGGCTTGCGCAGATTCTTCTCTATGCAATCTTTCGTAACTTCAGCTTCGCCGGTCTAAATTTATTCACTGCGTTGATGGTTGTGGCTGCTTTCGCGTTTGTGTGGTGCACGCTAGAGGGTCGAGACCTGCTCAAGGCTTTCATTATCCTTCTCGCTGTGTCTGCTTCCGGAGTGTATTGGTCCGCACGACCGCAGATCATCAGCTTTGTTCTTGCAGGCTATTTCCTATTCGTACTCTATCCGCATCAGAAGAGAAGGGTGTGGTTGCTATGGTCACTCCCCGTGGCGATGATTCTCTGGGTAAATGTGCATGGAGGTTTCGCGATCGGCTTTTTAATTCTTGGGGTCTATCTTTTCGGAGAAACCGTCCAGATGGTTCATGAGGCTGTTCAAAGTGACCGGGATTGGCGAACAGCGTGGGATCAGCACAAAAGGGAGATATTCCACCTTCTTTTGGTCAGTTTTCTTTGCACCCTAGCTGTTTCGATCAATCCACACGGACCGCAGATGCTTCTTTACCCCTTCAAGACGGTTTCTATTCAGGTTCTTCAAGATTACATTCAGGAATGGCAATCTCCAAATTTCCATCAGGCCCAGGTTTTGCCCTTTCTTCTGATGCTATTGCTTCTCATCGGAACTTTATACGAGTCTCGTCGCCGGGGTGATCCCACAGAAATCATCCTTGTTCTCGTATTTCTAGCGCTTGCTCTTCTCGCAAGCCGGAATATCGCATTATTTGCACTTGTTGCCGCGCCGGTAATCACACGCCATCTTGATGCACTTCTGGATGAGATGCACCTCGACATAGGTTCCGCAGCGCAGCTTCCAAAAAGTACCGCAAAGTGGTTGAACCTTACTGTATTTTTACTGTTAATTGTTGCTTCGGGTTTGAAGATCTCATCAGCATTATCTTCTCAGGTGAACCAGGATGCACTCGAGGAGGATTTTCCGGTTCGTGCGGTTGAATATCTACGCTCCGTCCAGCCTAAAAAGAACCTTTTTAATACCTATAACTGGGGTGGTTATGTTATTTGGGAGCTTCATCCAGATTTTCTTAGCTTTGTAGATGGTCGGACGGATCTCTTCGACGATGAGATTCTGGAAGAATATCTCATTAGCTGGCAAGGCTTACCAGGCTGGGAGCGAGTATTTGAGACTTGGGATATTGAGATAGTGTTGCTTGAGCCCTGGGCTCCTCTGAGGATCCGTCTTGAATCGCAGGGCTGGGAAATCGACTACGAGGATGAGCTAGCGGTCGTTCTCAGCTCTCCTAATAAGAGATGATGCTCATGGGATCTCACAATAAGGAACTCATAATTAGTGAAAGAAAATCACTAATCTTTTTTACCTCGAAGAGTATGGTGTGTCGAGTTGTTTCCGGGGGTGGTGTTTGAAATATTATCTGCCAAACTGGCTAAGAATCGTCCTCCTGATTGGTTTACTCGTTTTCCTTATTGGCTTGTTCGTTGCCAATTACAGCTTTGTGCGCCAATCTCCCGGGGGTAATGATTTCCTCGCCCGGTGGACTGGCGCGCATTACTGGTTGGTTGAAGGTGTAAACCCATACGATGAAGAGGTAAGTCTCGCCGCGCAGACGATGATATATGGCCGGCCAGCAGATCCATCAAAGGGCGAGGATATCGCCCATTTTGTCTACCCGCTTCCGGCGATGTTGTTTTTTGGACCCTTCGGATTTTTACCATTCCCGATAGCACGTGCAATCTGGATGACAATCCTTGAGATATGCTTGGTTGTCCTAGCTCTCATAGGTCTTCGTTTGGCGCGCTGGTCGCCGGATCGATTCACGCAGGCTGCCGTCATCCTGTTTTCGATTCTCTGGTACCACGGCGCGCGGGCAGTGATCATAGGTCAATTTGCGGTTATAGAAGCAGTCTTGATCGCGATTGCACTATTCGCTATCCAAAGGGAGTGGGATGAGGCTGCAGGCATTATCTTGGCATTGACGATTGCCAAGCCCCAGATGTCTTTTTTAATAATCCCCTTCGTCCTCCTTTGGTCTCTCCGTGCTAAAAGATTTAGGATCGTAGGGTGGTTCCTTGGGGGGGTTACGGTTCTTATTGCCGGCTCTCTTATTGCCTTACCGAACTGGCCATTGGGATGGCTGGGTCAATTGCTTTCGTATCCCAGTTACACCGATCTGGGGTCACCAATCTCGATTCTTACTAGCTTCCTTCCAGGAGGAGGTGGGATCGCAAATCTGATCCTCACCGGGCTGCTGTCCCTTTATTTATTATGGGAATGGATTATGGCAGCTGGCAAGGATGATCCATGGTTCCAATGGGCGGCCGCGCTGACAATCGTGATCACGAATCTCATCGCTTTTCGAACTGCGACGACGAATTATGTCGTCATGCTGCCTGCTCTGTTGATTATCTTCAAGACCTGGGAAGACCGTTGGGGCAAAGGCGGATTGATTGCTTCCTTGCTGACTCTTTTGGGGTTATTGGTCGGGTTGTGGGTGTTGTTCTTGGCAACCGTGCAGGGGAATGTAGAACACGCTGTGATGTATCTGCCTCTGCCGATCCTAACCCTGCTTGGGCTGCTCTGGTCGCGTTGGTGGGTCATAAGCTCTACTCGTCTCCCAAAGTGGGAGGACTGAACTCAGGGAACAGGCGCTTATGCTCAGAAAGAAAAGCGAGGATCTTTGACAGTTTTTTTGCGAAAGAATACGAAGATCATATTACTCGCGCTTCTAGCGCTTGTTCTCGCCGTCCGAATTCCATCCCTAGCTTCACGCTCACTGTGGTATGACGAGGCATGCTCTATTCTTTTTTCGCGCACAGGTCCTGCAGCAATGCTGCATGGAACGCTGGGGCTCGTAGACGGGACAGCCGCGGACGTGCACCCGTTACTCTATTACACGCTTTTATGGGCTTGGATGCTGCTTGTAGGGCAGAAAGTCATCGTCGTTCGCTTCCTATCGGTTCTTATTCACCTCGTATTGCTCATCCTGATATGGTATCTGATGGAGGAGATGTTCGGTTTGAAACAGGCGATATTGGCAGGACTATTATTCTCCTTCGCGCCTTTCCAGGTGCATTACGGGCAGGAAGCGCGCATGTATGGCCTTCTCAGTTTATGGCTCGTTTTCGCCACTTTGTGTGTTTGGAGGGGCATCCAGGGTGGCAGGTATTTCCCATGGATCGCTTTTGGTATATTTGCGGCTCTAGCGATGTATACACATGTCCTGGCCGTCTTCTATCTCGTCCCTCTCTGGTTATCCCCGCTTTATTTCCGCAAGTTGAGGTTGTTTCGATACGCATTGCTCTCGGCGCTTATCGCGATTGTTCTGTATTTACCTTGGGGTCTTCAGCTTCCTGCTCAAGTTGCGAAAGTCGAGCGTGCTTACTGGATTATGAAGCCTACGCTCGTAGATCTGGTCCAAACAGTACTGTCATTTATTTCAGGTCTCCCTATCCATCCAAGCTGGCTTCCGGTCATCCTTTTTTGTGCATTGCTTGTGATCGTTCTTGCGGGAGTTATAACGTTCCGGGCGGTACGAGAACGGGATCCTCAGGCAGAGAGGGTTATTTGGCTGATTTATTTGAGCGCTGCACCTGTCCTTCTTCTTTTTCTTGTTTCGCAGATTCGGCCCCTGTACGTCGTGCGGGGCTTAGTGCCCTCCGGCGTCATCTTTCTACTCTGGCTCGCGTGGGTGATTGCTCCCCGTGAAGGGCGACGTGTGGAGTCGTTCCTAATAATCGGTTGTTTAGCATTAGCTTTTGCGATTGGGTTATTTTCTCGTGCAACCTATCGGGGATTTCCTTATGCTCCATTTGAGAACGTAAATGAATACATCACCTCCGAGTTAGATGAGGGAGGGGTTGTCCTGCATTCGAATAAAATCACAATGCTCCCATCTTACTATTATGATGAGTCACTTCCGCATACCTATATTGCCGATCCACCTGGAGCAGGGAGCGACACCCTTGCGATGCCGACCCAAGAGGTTCTAGGTCTTATTGCCCAACCGGATGCGAGTAGCGCGGTAGGGGATGCCCAGCAGGTATTTTTCGTCATGTTCGGGCGCGAGATCGGCGACTATGATGCGCAAGGGGCGAGAAAGCATCCTCACCTTTCATGGCTGGAAGAACACTATAGCCTGGTTGAACAAACCGCCTGGGATGATTTATCCCTTTACAGGTTTGAAAGCCGGGAACATGTAAGTCAAGATTGAGCTTGTGGATAAGGATATCTATCAAAGCTTATAGAGATTGACGAGGTAGTTCTCGAAATGCGGACCTGGCGTTGGCTATCGCTTTTTATTCTTGGACTTTTTGTGGCAGGACTTGGGTCCATTTGGATTCAAAGCCCCGGCTACATGGATGCAGATTACTATTTTGCTACGGGTCAAGAACTGGCACGAGGTCATGGGTTCATCGAACCGTTCCTCTGGAATTATCTGGATGATCCGACCGGATTACCGCATCCGTCACACCTTTATTGGCTGCCACTTACCTCGCTGATCACAGCTTTACCGATGGCTTTCTTGGGGCAGACATTTCGAGCGGCGCAGATTCCATTCATCCTCATGAGCGCGTCGCTTCCTTTGGTCACTGCTGCACTTGCGCTCCAGGTTCATGGCAACCGAAGCTGGGCGTGGTTTTCGGGCTTGCTTGCTCTCGTTCCAGGATTCTACTTTCCATACTTGCTGACAACGGATGTTTTTATTGTCTACGCGCTTATTGGGGCGGGTTTTTTCTACTTTGCCGGGCAAGGTCTTCGTAATGGAAAGAAAAGCGCTTGGCTTGTCTCAGGAATGATGATCGGTCTGGCGCATCTCGCCCGCGCGGATGGACTTCTCTTTTTCCTGCCTGCGCTCGCAGCCATCTCATATTCAGGTGAGAGGAAACTTCAGCGCTTAGCATTGGTGTTCTCTGGTTACTTGGCTGTTATGGCCCCATGGTTTCTGCGAAATATTCTTGTCGTGGGATCGCTGCTCCCCGCGACGGGAGTAAAAACACTGTGGTTGAGATCGTATCCGGAACTGTTCAGCTACCCTAGCAGCATTTTGACCCTCCAGCACTTCCTCTCACAAGGGCTTTACGCAATTCTGCAGGCGAGGTTCGCTGCACTTTGGATAAACCTACAACGGCTCATTGGCGAAAATGGCTTGGTCATACTGGGGCCATTTATGATCATCGGCTTCCGTGAATTGTGGAAGGCGTTTGAAACCCGTCTTGCTGCGATCTATCTCGTGGTTTTATTCCTCACGATGAGCTTCGTTTTCCCCTTTGCCGGGTCTCTTGGAGGACTCTTCCACTCCAGTGCGGCATTGATGCCGCTGCTCTGGGTGCTCGTTCCTGCCGGGCTTCATCGAGCTATCCAGTGGCTGAGCCATCTCCGTCGCTGGGATAATGAAGCGCAAGCGCAGCGGGTGTTTGCGGCCACTGTATTGGGAATGGCCGCCATGCTCACTGTAGGTCTTTATATGACGAAGGTGATAGGCATTCAAACGAGCACACTTCTCTGGATGGGACCGAAGCGAACCTATGATGCAGCAGCTGCAACATTGGATAATATTAATTCCGACTCCAGCATCGTCGCTATCAACAACCCACCGGGGTTTTATCTTTCATCTCAGCGGGAATCGGTCGTAATACCGAATGGTGGAGAAGCTGAATTACACAAGGTTGTCGATCGTTTCGCAGTCGAGTGGGTGGTGCTTGATGTAAATCACCCAGAAGGGCTCGCGGATCTTTACCTGGGTCAGATAAAGGTGCCCTGGTTGGAGGAGCGGGCGACGCTGTTAGATCACAACAACGAACTGGTGCTGATTTTCGAAGTCCAGTGAGCGGAATGATAGGTGATGGAGTGAAGGGTCTCACTAATCGAAGGAACTTTATATTTACCGTTATTGCTGTCGGGGCGCTCTCCGCTGGGGCATTCCTTATCATCTGCGTACAAAAATATTCTCTTGGCTTTCCTCTCGACGACGCTTGGATCCATCAAACATACGCTCGTAACCTCGGGGAAATGGGGGAGTGGTCGTTCATTCCTGGTCAAGCAAGCGCTGGTTCGACGGCTCCCTTGTGGAGTGCCCTAATAGCCCTCGGATATTTATTAAAGATCCCATACAAGTGGTGGACCTATGGGATTGGCGTGACTGCGTTGATTGCAACCGCTTGGCTAGCTGTCGATTGGGTTAGAACCAGGGATCGTGCTCTCGGTGTGTGGGGAATTGGATTGGCAGCACTGCTTCTTTTAGAGTGGCATCTTGTTTGGGCAGCGTTGTCGGGTATGGAGACCATTCTTCTTGCGTTTCTCTCCGTTCTATTCTTTTGGATGTTGGCGCAGGATGTGCCTGGCTTCTTTAGAGTGGGGGTGTTGATTGGCGTTGGCGTCTGGATCCGTCCGGATGCGTTGACTCTTCTCCTGCCAGCAGCCTGGATTATTTTCATAACGCATCAAGGGAATCTCCGGCAAATTGGTGCTGCACTATCGCGAGTCATCGTTGGCATAGCTGGCCCATTTCTGATCTACTTAACCATGAACTGGTCCGTGGCAGGCTCGATTTGGCCAAGCACTTTCTACGCTAAGCAAGTGGAGTACAGCGTACTTCGGCAGTCACCTTTCCTTTATCGTTACTTCGAACAGCTTACTACGATCGCCGCCGGGGCTTTGATCATTCTGCTGCCGGGACTTCTGCTCTATATATTTCAGGCGATAAAATCCCGCTCATGGGAGCGGCTAGCACCGATCATCTGGGCAGGAGCCTATATAGGTGCTTACGCTTTCCGACTCCCCGCAACCTACCAGCACGGCCGCTACGCCATCCCAACCATACCAATTCTATTAGTTGTCGGTTTAGAGGGATTCCGGATTTGGTACTCACAGAATGGGGCATCGAGGGTAAAACGTTTCATCCATCGCGTTTGGATTATTTCACTCGGAGCAGTAGTGGCTATTTTTTGGTGGCAGGGTTCTCAGGCATATGCTCTTGATGTCGCCATCATTGAAACAGAAATGGTAAAAGCTTCCCGGTGGATAGCGGAGAACACGGAGCCAGATTCGTACATCGCAGCTCACGATATCGGCGCCCTCGGTTACTTCGGGAATCGAGTGATCATCGATCTTGCCGGCCTGGTGACGCCAGAGGTGATACCCATAATACGCAGTGAGGTTGACCTCGACTCCTTCCTTGATCAAAACTACGCCGACTACTTAATGACTTTCCCGGGATGGTATCCACGTTTAGTCAGTGGCCGCGAGTTGATTTACTCAACAGACTCGGAGTTCTCACCTCAAGCGGGTGGTGAAAACATGGCCATCTACCGGTGGCGTTGACAAGTTTGCCCGGCATCATCTGAGTATGCTATACTCCCCGCGGTCAAATAATAAAGGTGGCGATATTATGGAAAAATTCAGTATCATCATTGTCGATGATCATCCGCTTTTCCGTGAGGGGGTCCGAAGCGTCATTGATGCCGAGGATGACTTGAATGTCTTGGCGGAAGGGACAAGTGGCGATCAAGCGCTGCAATTGGTGCGTGAATTGCGCCCGCGTGTGGCATTGATCGACATTAATATGCCCAACATGAATGGTATGCAGGTCACGCGGCAGATAAAATCTGAGCGACTGGACACATCCATCGTGCTTCTGACTGCATACGACGATGTTGAGCAAGTCCTGCATGCTTTCAGTGCCGGCGCCTCCGCATATTGTTCTAAGGATGTTGAGGCGGGGAAATTGGTCGATATTGTCCGGCAAGTCGCCCGTGGTTTCTATATTGTGGGTGACCAGGTGTTTGATGCAGAGGGCCTTGAAGATTGGCTTTCTCGTGGAGTTGAAGCTGTACGGCGACCACATCTTGACGGTGATATTGAAGCCTTCACGCCGCTCTCGCCCCGTGAAATGGAGATTCTGCAATATGTCACGCGAGGCATGAGCAACAAAGAAATCGCAGCCAAATTGGGAATCAGCCATCAAACAGTGAAGAACCATATGACAGCTATACTTCATAAGTTAGACGTCGAAGATCGAACCCAAGCTGCGGTGTATGCCCTCAGGCACGGATGGGTACGGTTACAGGACACGAGGAAATAATCCGTTATGACCGAGAACGAAGGTGCTGTAGAACTCAGTCCCCTCGAGGTCTTTCTTGAGGAGTCCCACGCTCACCTTGATAAGGCACAGCGGGGGATTAAGGAAATTAGTCTCCTTGTCGAGCAAAGCCATGGTGAGGTTGAAAAGCTAGCGAAACGCAACGCTGATATCACAAGCCGCATCCATCAGCTGCAGGCTCACTTCGACACAGTCCCTCGTGAGGATATCCGCACGGTCTATGATGACGCACTTGATGCTCAACAGCGCCTTTACACGATGCGCGGACAGCTTGAGAAGCTGCAGAGTGATGAGGAGCATCTTCAAACATTCTCAGAGTACCTGACGCGCACACTGAAAATCCTCGGGGAGAAACCTGATATTGGCGTAGAAGAGGAGGAAGGTACGTTAGGGGGTTCGGAAACGGTGTTTGGGCAAATCATTCAAGCCCAGGAGGACGAACGACGTAAGATTTCGCGACAAATGCATGATGGCCCTGCTCAGGTTCTGACGAATTTTATCCTGCAAACTGAAATTGCAGCCAGGTTATTCGACACGGATGTCGAATTGGCTCGTGAAGAGCTTGAAAATCTCAAGGAGGCGGCAAATTCAAGTTTTGTAAAAATTCGCGATTTTATTTTCGAACTGCGTCCAATGATGTTGGATGATCTCGGGTTGGTTCCAACCGTTAAACGGTATGCTGAAGCCTTCAAAGAAAAAACAGGTCTAGATGTTGTTGTCCTGAACACGGGCATAGAGCGCCGCTTAGAATCTCATCACGAGGTTGTGCTTTTTCGCGCAATCCAAACATTGCTAGCTAATGTGCGCGACCATGCGCAGGCTACACAAGTAAAAATAACGATCGATCTTGACGAGAAGAACGCGAGAGCTTCTGTTGAGGACAATGGTGTAGGCTTTGACCCTGAAATTATCGAGACTGAGGAGAACGAATCACGATCGCTCAATGTACTCTGCAACCAGATTGAACTTCTCGGTGGGATGGTGGAGATAGATAGCAAACCTGGCGAGGGGGCAAGGGTCGTCGTGCGATTATCTACAGAGGAACAGGCGTAAATGAAGCCTT
>JAUWDI010000170.1 GCA_030608865.1 Anaerolineales bacterium
GTCCTGGACGCCCGAGCTGCCATTTCTGGAGAAGCACCAGATGTCGTTCAGAAAGTCCGCATCCTTGCACTTTCGAAAGAGATCCCGAACGACACCATGTCCTTCTCACCGGGTTTCCCCATGGATCTGCGTTCGATCATCATTGACGCAATCACCGAGTATGTTGGGAGCGAAGCTTGCGATGAGACGCTCTGCCATGAGAGGTTCTATGACTGGACCGGAGTGGGTCCGATATTCGATGAGAACTTCGACGGCATCCGCATCATGATGGAAGAACAAGGAATCACGCTAGAGAATCTCGGCGAGTAAATAATCTCCTTACACGTCAGAAAATTTAGCCCCGGACATCTCTTTGTCCGGGGCTAAATCAAAGGAACGGGCAAGCTTCGATTTTTAAGCTTTATACTCGTGTTCTCGGTGGTTACCACTCCTGAATCCAAGAAACAAAGGCATCCCTTTCCATCCTGACAAAACTCAATAGTTATTCTTCAAATAAAATGATTGCAGAGATACCTCGCATACATCAAGAAAACTATAATTTACAAATTAATGATGAACTGTATAGACGCATTTATTGAAACCTTATTCTTCCACAACCTTAATACTCCTGTATTGATATTTCATACAATCCGAAAGGCAGGTGTTCTACTCCCATGTTAGAAGTTAGGAACCTGACAAAGATATATGATGGCGGTGTCCTTGCGTTGGACAATGTCAGTTTTAGTGTCGAGCAAGGAGAATTCTTGGCCGTCATCGGTTTGAGCGGATCGGGGAAATCAACACTTTTGCGATGCATCAATCGTTTAGTAGAGCCAACAGAAGGGCAAATCCTGTGGAACGGAGTGGATATCACCACAGCGAGTCAGGACGAGCTGCTGCGCATTCGTAGAAGGATTGGGATGGTCTTTCAGCATTTCAATCTTGTAACTCGTTCAAAAGTGATCACCAATGTGTTGGCCGGTCGGCTAGGCTATGTGAATACGGGTCGGAGTATGGTTAACCGATTCCCGAAAAGCGATATCGACATGGCGCTCAAGCAAATGGACCGCGTCGATATCACCGACCAAGCTTACAAACGCGCCGACGAATTAAGCGGCGGTCAGCAGCAGCGTGTTGGCATAGCTCGCGCCATGGTGCAGGAGCCGGAGATGATTCTAGCAGACGAGCCCGTCGCCAGCCTCGATCCTGTCCTGGCACACTCCATCATGCAGCATCTTGATCAAATCAATAAGGAAGACGGTGCGACGGTGCTCTGCAGCCTACACTTCCTGGATCTGGTTCACGAGTACGCAAATCGCGCCATCGCTCTTAATGATGGTCTTTTAATGTTCGACGGGACTCCAGAGGCGATCGACGATGAAAAATTCAAGGAAATCTACGGCAAAGAAGCCGAGCGGGTCGGGTAAGGGAGACCATCGTGAAAAAACAAAGATCTCTACTCAAATCCATCGGACTTGGGCTTGGCATCCTGCTTGTTCTCGTTGTTTATGCATATGGCTTCCAGGTTACCCAGGTGGACTTCGCAGAAACAAGCTCTGAAGTGCGGTTGACACAATTAACACGGATCCTGCGGGCGCTGGCACATCCTGATATCATCGAGTTTAACCAAGAAGAGACAATCGTTGAGACAGCGATCTACCTGCCCTGCCCTGATGGTGGGATGGAACTCCCTGAACCGGATACGAGTGGGCCATACCTGGTGACAGATGTCGCCTGTGCGGACTCGAAGGAAAACGTTATCGTCGAGGGGTATCAGCTCCCACCAGGCTCAAAAGGACCGATCAATTTCCTAACATCCAGCGGTGCGAAAATTCAGATCGGAAAGTTTGTTGTCGCCGAGGACGGCACATTTCAGGAAAACGTTCGAATGCCCACTCGCCAGCCGGTCGCCGAAGCGCAATACCTTAGTGCAACGGCACGCGTCTCAGTTGGTGCGCCGAAATGGTCAAGTACAGCTATCGTTACGTGGGACAAGATCGTTGAGACAGTATTCCTGGCATTATTAGCAACCACCTTTGGCACACTGCTAGCGATCCCGATCAGTTTTCTCGCAGCCCGCAACCTGATGAGCGAAATCAAATACTCACTCACAAGCGTCGCTCTGACAATCCTTGGCTGGCCCCTTGGTATCGGGCTTGGCCTCCTCCTCACCCGCTGGCTCGCAACGTTGAGTGAACACCTTTCGTCCAATAGTTCGCTAACCGCGGCCACCATGGTCATCATTCCCATAGTAGCCTTCGTTTTATTCCGCTGGATCATCCCCCTGTTAGGACAAAAACAACCCGGCGTACTCGTCCGAATTACGCGCTTAATTGTTTATCTCTTAATTGCCGCAAGCGGAATCGTCTTCCTGCAACTGCTGGCCATATCCGCTCTTGCGATTGGGCAAGCTCTGATCGAACCGCTCGGTCCGCTCGGATTTTTGGGGAACTTTATTTCCCAGCTAGGCGACGTCCTAAATATCAGTCTTCCTATGATCGTTGCGCTGACAGGAGGCGCCGTGGTGGGCAGCCCAATGAGTGCACTGGGACAGCGGATTAGTGATCGCTACCCAGCCAGGTATGTAAAGATTATAAATATTCTTCTAGCGGCAGCCGCTGGAGCGCTCATCTTCATCCTTATCGGAGCAACGATAAATTGGTTCTATCAGATCAACGATCCAAGAAAGGTATATATAATTCCTGGCGGAATAGGCGCACTGCTTGGAATCGTATTCGCGGCGCGGTCAGACCCTAAAGACTTACTCCCCCTCGGAAGTACGATTTACATCATCACCAGAACTATTCTTAATGCAATCCGTTCTGTTGAACCACTAATAATGGTGATTGTTTTTGCAGTTTGGGTTGGAATCGGACCTTTCGCGGGAGTGCTGGCACTTGGATTGCACACGATTGCCGCTTTAGCAAAGCTATACTCCGAGCAAGTAGAAAGCATCATGCCTGGTCCCCTGGAGGCTGTTCAAGCTACGGGCGCGAACCGCCTACAAACGATCGTTTTCGCGGTCGTCCCGCAAATCGTTCCGCCTTACATCTCGTTTACCATGTACCGTTGGGATATCAATGTGCGCATGTCCAC
>JAUWDI010000135.1 GCA_030608865.1 Anaerolineales bacterium
GTTCATGGACCCGCCGCTTAGCTTGGCTCCATCGAATTTCGGCTTCTCGATCCAATTCAGCGATCCGGCATGCAATCTGTCAAGCTCCGCTGCACCGGTTACATTCCCAACACCGACGCACACACCGACGGCAACGCTCACACCAACAGCGACGAATACACCGACGATAACACCTACGCCTACCAATACACCGACTTCAACGATCACACCATCGCCGACGAGGACAAACACACCGCTGCCGACGACTCCGACTCATACTCCAACACCAGTAACTCCGTCTCCAACTGCTACAGATCCAG
This sequence comes from Anaerolineales bacterium, assembly GCA_030608865.1. Next base: position 300 of record JAUWDI010000135.1, read on the forward strand.
GTTTTGGATAAATCAGTGGTCTGGAAAACGACCCCGCGAGAGCGGGGTCGTTGTTTTAACCATTCTTGCTCCGGTTAATTAACTGGCATACAATCCCTTCTGATGGTCGAAAATAACCGCCTACCTGAGCTCAACAGCCGGCATTGGCCAGTACTTCTGGTGATTATTACCGCCTTTTATATCCTCTGGATCGCGTTAGCTCCGGAGACGATGGAAGGCAGCTTATTCCCTACGGTTCTGGTCTTCGGCGTCCGTCTGATTGTTGCCTGGGCTGCGGTCAAAGCGCTTCCACAGCTTAGAAAAGGACCCGAACAACGATCCTGGCGTCTCCTCGCAGTCGCGCTGCTAATTTGGGCTGCTGCGGATGCGCTTGCTGTCCTATTATGGATTTTGCGCGGTCAACCCCTACCTCCGCCGTCATTTCGTGAGCTATTAGTCCTGGCCGGCTATCTAGCCGCCCTTACGGCATTCATTACCTACCCGACGGAGCAACCGGGACGCTTTGGACGGTTGCGGGAAACGCTTGATCTCGCCATCCTGATCATCTCCGTCTTGACCATCTCCTGGTTCATCTTCCTGGGTCCCACATTCCGTGCCCAGACACTCCTTCCCGGCGAAGCTTTTTGGTTGAGCGTTCTTCCCACTTTAGACCTGATATTGCTCGTTCTAGTATTGCGCTTAAATCTACTTCGCAAGAACCAACAGGAACGCTGGGTGTTTCCACTCTTGGCGATCGCTTTTATTGTTTTTTTTGTGAGCGATTTAGGAAACGGTCTGCTGCGCGGCGATGCACGGGTTGGGATGCCGAGCTTTGTCGAGGCGGGTTGGATGGTGGGAACGGTGCTTATCGGCATTGCTTATCAGATCTTGCAAGGCCGGTATGCATATCAGGGTCAAGAGGAATCTGGTCGGAGGGAGTGGCGGCTGCGGATAGAACTCCTTTTACCTGTCGCCTTCACCTATGCCGTCGTTGGCTACATCCTTTTTGATTGGTGGTACGCCGGAGTTCTGGATTGGGTAAGCATCAGCGCAGCAGGAATCCTGATCCTGCTCATGTTCGCCCGCCAGGGCGTAATTACCGGTCAGCAGGAGATGGTGCAGTTCGCAGCGCTCGTCAATGCGACATCTGACCTGGCTTTCATTTGCACGCCGGGGGGTGAGATACAGCTTTCTAATCCAGCATTGCAAAAGGCGATAGGTGATGAAAAAGCTCAGAATGCGAATTTGTTCTTCCACATCGAAGGCGATAAGCCGACGTCGTTTGGCACGATTCTCGAGCGTGCTCTCGATGGGGGTTGGAGCGGGGAGGTTGCGATCGGCATAGAGGATGGTAGCAGGTTTCCCGTGCACCTTTCACTCAACCCGATCGAGGCTGCCCGCGGCCAGAACGCCTTGCTGGCAGGTACAGCTCACGATCTGACAATGATCCGCGAACGTGAGACTGACCTGCGAAATGCTATGGAGCAAATTGCGCATGCCCGTAACGACCTCGCCAGATTGAACGCTGAACTGGAGGATAAGGTCGAGGGGAGAACCCGAGAATTAGAGGACACTGTCGCAGATCTTGAGAGATTAAATGAGGAGTTGAAAACACTCGACAATCTTAAATCAGAATTCGTCGCCCTCGTTTCACATGAATTGAGAGCTCCGCTGACGAACATACGCGGCGGGATAGAACTAGTGCTCAAGAGCCGCTCAAAACTAGGGAAGAAGTCGAGTCAATCTCTGCAGCTCGTTCAAGATGAGACAGAGCGCCTTTCTCTATTTGTTGAGACTATCCTGGATTTATCGGCCCTAGAAGCTGGGAGATTTCATCTATCGCTCTCGCCGCTCTCGATTGCCGCGGTTCTTGAGAGGACGATTGCGCGCTTTCCCGCCCGCACCGTCAAATCTCGAGTAAAAACGAAAATCAAGAAAAATATGCCCCCGGTGATCGCGGATGAGCGCGCACTCGACAGCGTCTTCTTCCACTTGCTGGACAACGCAGTGAAATATGCACCATCCGGTGACATCATTATCGAAGCTCAGGAGGAAGCGGAGATGGTGGTTATAACAGTTGCCGATTCGGGTCCAGGAATCCCTGCAGACCAACGCGAGCATGTCTTCGAGATGTTCCATCGATTAGATGCGAGTGACGCGCGTGAGGTCTATGGTCACGGATTGGGTTTACCCATGGTGTCACGATTGCTGGACGCTATGGGAGGTGGAATTCGAGTGGATGAAGAAGCGTTGGTGGGAACGCGCCTTGAATTCTGGCTGCCGAAAGAATAAGCGAGTTGGGAGAAAGTTTGATTATTTCCTGGTTCGATTCATCGATTGAGGTCACTGAGCCCAACTCAAGTTTTTCATACGAAGGAAGCAACCCTATAATAGGAAATCTATCATTGGTGAAAGGATTATCTACCAAGGTTGGCCATGACGAATAAAGTGCTTGTCGTCGATGATGATAAAACTCTGCTGCGTTTCATCTCTGAATACTTAGAGAGAGAGGGTTTTCAGGTTGCGATCGCAGATCGTGGGCAGAAGGCGCTGCGCCAATTTTACAAAGAGCGCCCAGAGATTGTGCTTCTGGATGTCATGATGCCCGGGATGGACGGCTGGGAGGTTTGCGCCCGCATCAAGGAGCTGGCTGATGTGCCTGTGATCTTACTCACCGCCAAGACCGCGGAAGCGGATAAGCTGCGCGGCTTCCGTCTCGGCGTTGACGACTACATCACCAAGCCCTTCAGTATGGCCGAGCTCGTTGCCCGCATTCAAGCCGTCCTTGCCCGATCACAGTCGGACAGCGAGGATGATGTCCTCTTCGCTGGAGTGATTGCCGTAGATATGCTCAAACGCGAGGCGCGCATCGAGGATCATGTGCTCGACCTCACCCCCACAGAATTTCGACTTCTCGCCGCGCTCGCTCGTCGTTCCGGAGAAGCTGTATCGCAGGATGAGCTGATCGCAGATGTTTGGGGGGAGATGCGAGTTAAGAGCGGCAGTGCGTTGCGACGCTATATCTGGCTTCTGCGCCGGAAGATCGAACCAGACCCGGAGAATCCTACAAGGCTGGTCACCGTCCGGGGCTACGGCTACCGTCTGGAGATGTAAACCCTCCGCGCTTGCTATTAATAATTAAATCCCCGGGGTCGACACACGGGTCAGCTCATAACCTCCCGCAGGTTTCAAACCTGCGGGAGGTTTTTACGGGGGAGCGCAGCGTTGATGGTTGTAGAGACGCAGCATGCTGCGTCTCTACGCGTAGGAATATTTTGGCGAAGGCCTATTAAACATTGGCGAAGAATCTGTCATTTCGAGCGAAGCGAGAAATCCCTGGGATGCCTGCTCGCGAGAGCTCTTCTCTAGAATGAGCGCTATCTCTATGCTTCGAATGTTTGCCCCTTTATGTCATGCTGAACCCATTCGGCTTCGCTCCCCTCTCCCTTCGGTCGGGGACTTCGCAGGCTAAACTCCGTGAAGCATCTCGTTCTTCGAACGTAGAGGTTCTCCTTGCCTGGAACGAGATTCTTCGCTTCCTGCGGTCGCTCAGAATGACATTGGTGAAGAACCTGCAATTTCGAGTGAGCTGTGAGACAACGATCGAGAAATCCCTAG
>JAUWDI010000074.1 GCA_030608865.1 Anaerolineales bacterium
CAAGAAAGGGTCCAGCCAGGGTGCCCATGAGGAGGAAGATGCGCGCTCGGCCTGAATGCCATACGTTGTCCACGGTCACCTTAGCTTGATTCATTAAGAGGGCAACAATCCACATGATCACGGCCGCGCTGAATATCCTGATCAAGTTACCAGATAGTGGGGAAACCCCTGCGTTCAGCCCAACTTTTGAAGTGATCAACCCCAGCGCCTGGCCTACTGCGCCGCCGAGTCCGAAAAGCAGTCCTTTTAGATAATTTCGATTCTGTCCATTCCCCTGGTTGGTTTTCCCGCGATCAAGGATCACCGTCGAGACTCCAAAAACTGTTACCCCTATGCCCAGGACTTGTAATGGTGTTAGCCGTTCGGCAAGGAATATCCACGAGAAGATCATGCTAATAACAGGCGCTAGGCTCATGAGCAGCATCGAGAGCCGGGGACCAATCCACACAAACGCTTGGAAAAGGAAAGCGTCCCCAAGGACCAACCCGATGACCCCCGATAGCACAAACCAAAACCAAGTCTCCGGTTCGACATTAACCGGAATCAGCGCTCCATTAATAGCTAAATGAGTAATGCCGAGGAAAATCGTCGCTAGCAGAAGCCGGACTCGGTTTACAGTTACCGAGCCCAACTCCCGACTGGCGAACGTAAAAAAAGTGGATCCGGCAGCCCATAGGATGGATGTTCCCAGCGCCGCCAGGCCACCTATGGTATCTAGCAAGACACTAAACCGTTAGACTTTCAACTATGATTACAGGGGAAATGTTTCAAATTCATTCGCTGGCAGAGACAAGTGGACCATTCACTCATCTTCATCTTCATTGTTATCACCAAGAAAATCCTTGAAGACTTCCAGGCGGCGGTTCATCTCTGGATCATTGCGCATTCGTTCTAACAAGCGCCACCCCTGTTGATCTTCAGGATCACCCTGCGTCCCCCGTGACTTTGAAATTTCGTCCAGGAACCCCGTACCTTTCATAACGAAGTAAATCACCGCCAGTATGATGACAATAAATGGCAATATCATTAATACCTCCGCAACTTGTAACTAAGAGCGTTCATCACCAACCGAGCCTCATATCTCAATTTCACTCAAGGATTCTACAACATGTGATGGTCGGTAAGGATATCGACTCAGGTCATCCCGGGAAGCGATGCCGGTGAGCACCAGGATTGTTTCCAGACCGCTTTCAACACCAGCGATGATATCCGTTTCCATCCGATCCCCGATCATCACCGTATTTTCAGTATGGGCTCCAAGGAAGTTCAAAGCAGCCCGCATCATAAAGGGGTTAGGTTTTCCGATGAACATGGGGTGTACGCCGGTTGCTTTCTCGATCAATGCCGCTAAGGCTCCTGTCGCTGGCACGATCCCGCTCTCTGATGGTCCGGAGGGATCGGGGTTGGTGGCGATAAACCGGGCGCCCTCCGCGACCAATTGTACCGCTCGTGTGATCGAAACCATATTGTAGCTTAGCGTCTCACCGAGGACGACATAATCTGGGATGATATCTGTGGTTACATACCCGATGGAATAGATTGCGTCTGTGAGACCACTCTCACCAATCACAAACGCCTTCCCTTGTGGGTGCTGGGAGTCGAGAAACTGGGCAGTTGCCATAGCCGAGGTGAAGATTTTCTCACTGGGGATGTCCAATCCCATCATATGAAGACGGTGAGAGAGATCAGGTGGTGTATAGATCGAGTTATTGGTCAGAACAAGATATCCCAGGTCGTTTTCCTGCAGAGCGTGAATAAAATCGCTCGCACCTGGAATCAGATTCTGTCCGCTCACGAGCACCCCGTCCATATCAATGAGATAATTCTTTAACACTCGCTCTTCCATCCCCATTCCTGTTCTCAATCGTGATTTGTTGTTCGCTATATTCTACACGGCTTACTATTGTAAGCCGTGTTTCACTATTTGGTGAGCCTTCCTGTTAGCTCAATCAGATCCATCATCTCTGAAGAGACGAAGTTGCTGCGTGCAGGTTTCTATGCGGACCTGGGCAATAGCGTCCCGTAAAGATCGAGAATTTGGTCTGTGATCTGAGCCCAGTCGTATCCCTTAGCGTAGGCTGCAGCCTGGCTTCCCAGGCGGGTGAGCAGAACGTCATCCTGTAACAGCCGAGCCAGTCTATCGGCGAGCGCATCAACATCCCCGGCAGGGACATGGAAACCTGTCTCACTGTCTCGAATCAGGAATGCCAGACCTCCAGTTTCCGAGGCGACGACAGGCGTCCCACAGGCCATAGCCTCTAACGCTACCAAGCCAAATGACTCATAATGAGACGGGACGACGACAATCTCAGCAGCGGAATAATAATATTGCAGGATATCCTGGTCGCACTTGCCCAAGAAGGAGACGACTTCACCCAGACCCAAAGAATCACAAATTTCTTGCAGCCTGACCATCTCCCCGTTGGAATCCGCTGCACTTATGTCCGCGTCCCCTCCGATCACCAGAAGGCCGAAGGGAGTATCCCGAAAAACACCCTTTTCAACAAGCTGCGCAATCGCGCGCAGCAAGGTATCGATGCCTTTCAGGGATTCAATCCGACCTACGAAGAGAATGATGCGCTTCTCCTGAGGAATCCCTGCGAACTCTTTCGCTTCATCCTTCGCTATAGGGTAAAAATGACTCGTATCCACACCAGGTGGGATTACGACCACTTTCTCGGTCCCAATTTTGTATAGCCATTGGATTTGGGCAACCTCGGCTTGTGTGGCGGCGACAACGCGGTCGGCCTCGCGCAGCAAGCGTTTTTCTGCATCCACACGAATAGTTGATTCTGTATCCTGCTCGCTGCGGGCTACTCGATTTTTCATGACAGCCAGGGTGTGAAACATCTGGATAATGGGCGCCGACCAGAGATCGCGCAGATCCAGCGCCGCAAGCCCGGAGAGCCAGTAATGTGAATGGATGAGATCATAGGTCAGTCTTTTCGCTTGCGAAAATTGAAGGATCCCTTCCATGAACATGGGGAGATACTCGACCAATTCCGCTCTAGCCAAGGGAACTTCCGGGCCTGCACGGATGTGGACGATGCGGTTGCCATAACCTAAATCGTGGAGAACATGTGGAACATGCTCATCCTGGGAACGTGTAAAAACATCCACACCGACCCCTCTGCGCCCCAATTCACGGGTCAGGTCACGGACGTAAACATTCATACCTCCGGTGTCCTTCCCGCCCAGGGTTGCATGCGGACATGTGTGATAGGAAAGCATCGCTACGCGCATAGTTTCATTATCCAACAGGCTGACCTTCTTGCCAAGCCTTCGCTGCGGCTGGTATAATCTCGCCGCATTGGCGTCCAGGTTTTTCCTGAGTATTTACATACTAAGCACAGCAAGCCAGCGTAGCTCAGTCGGCAGAGCGGTCGCTTCGTAAGCGACAGGTCCCGGGTTCGAATCCCGGCGCTGGCTCTTTTGATTCCTACCCTCTCCCTGGAAATCGCCAAGGCGTTTTTTTTTAAGCCCTAAGGAGCGAGCAGTCGTCATTGGATTTTAAGCGCTCTGATGCTTAGCTAGTTTCATTCAGAGGACGCTTCACGTATAATGGTTCTATGGAAGATATAATCAATCCGATCATTATCGGTATCGCTGGCGGAACTGGATCTGGCAAGACAACGGTCGCAAACGTCATCCTCAATCGTGTCGGAACAGAACACATTGCCTTCATCCCCCATGATGCTTACTACAAGGAATTAAACGCGCTTCCACGAGCACAGCGTGACATGATCAACTTCGACCACCCCGATTCGCTGGAGTCGGAACTGCTGGTTGAACATGTTCAAGCTCTGCAGCGCTGTGAGCCAGTAGAGATACCGATCTACGACTTTACAACTCATTCACGTACGGAGAAAACCACGCATATCGTCCCTCAAGCGGTGATCCTCGTGGAAGGGATATTAATCTTTGCCGAATCGAAGCTGCGTGACCTATTTGATGTAAAAATCTTCGTTGACACACCGCCCGACATCCGTTTCATTCGACGACTTACGCGAGATATTGAGGAACGGGGGCGATCGGCCGAATCTGTCATTCTTCAATACCAGACAACCGTCCGTCCCATGCACCTCGAATTCGTCGAACCTTCGAAACGCCATGCCGATGTTATTATCCCCGAGGGCGGATTGAACACCGTGGCGATGGACATGGTCGTCGCCAGAATAGAAGCTCTCTTAACCTCCAAATAAACCAACCGACAAAGGAGAACTCATGACCGAAAAATCTTATTCATCCCCACCAGCGATGGGCATCGATCCACAAAAATCCTATACAGCGACGATACAGACTGCTGGCGGCGATATCGTCCTTCAACTCTTCGCCGATAAGACACCGAACACGGTTAATAACTTCGTATTCCTCTCGCAAGAAGGCTTCTACGACGGAGTTATTTTTCACAGAGTTATTGAAAACTTCATGGTTCAAGGCGGCGACCCGACCGGGACTGGACGCGGTGGACCAGGATATTCCTTTGCAGACGAATTCCATCCTGAGTTGAGGCATGACGGACCTGGCGTACTCTCGATGGCTAACGCTGGCCCCAACACGAACGGATCTCAATTCTTCATCACCCATGTGGCGACGCCTCACCTGGATGGCAAACACTCCGTCTTCGGTCGCGTGACGGGAGGCCTGGATGTCCTAATGGCAATCCCGGTGCGCGATCCAGCCCAAGCCCAGGCGCCCGCGGTTGCCATCAAAACTATTCTTATTGAAGAGAAGTGAAGCAATCTGGCGGACTTTCGGGGTGGAAACTCCACGCCGTTCGCATCTTAGCATTTGTCACCGCGATTGCGATCACAGTCTTCATCTTTTCTATACAAGATAAGCTTGAATATCTTGCAGGTTATGGATACCTGAGCATCTTCTTTCTATCGCTGCTTGCGAACGCCACGATCATCATTCCCGCACCCGCGATCGCATTATCTTTTACGTTTGGTGCTGTGTTCAACCCGTTTTGGGTTGCGCTTGCAGCCGGCACAGGCGCTGCAATCGGTGAAATCACGGGGTACTTATTTGGCTTCAGCGGACAGGGGGTCGTCGATGATAGCCGGATCTATAAAAAGCTGGAGGCGTGGACATCCAAGCATGGCGCCCTGCTTATCCTGATTCTGGCTTTCATTCCCAATCCCTTCTTTGATCTCGCCGGCGTTGCCGCCGGGACACTTAAAATGCCAATCGGTTCTTTCCTTCTTTGGACCTGGATCGGGAAGATGCTAAAAATGCTTCTTTTCGCTTACGCCGGCGCAGCTTCGATCGATTGGATAATGAATCTATTCCCAGCAATTTTTTAATCGGGTCTCCTCCAAATTGTGTGAGGGACCTCGCGGATTTACAGTACCCAGAACATAAGTAAACCGTTGGGCCGACCCGTGTGTCAGCCCACAGTCATCACGACCTGCACGCCTAACCTCCCGCAGGTTTTTCTATCCTGCGGGAGGTTTAACGCGCGTACCTGATAGCGCAGGCTGCGCCTGAGTGCGGAAGCAGAGCTTCCGCACTCCACAAAC
>JAUWDI010000147.1 GCA_030608865.1 Anaerolineales bacterium
AATTTCAGATTGGGCGGAGAAGCCACCACCATTCTCCGATCGCTCACGTATGAGCTTCCACAAACGATCACGCTCATCGGATGGGGGAACTCGCAAATCACGAACATCGTTCGCCTGCGTCAAGCGCTCGCCGGTCGTATAAAGGAACGTAAAACGACGCCATTTTTCCGCCGGTATGGGTCTGGGCAATTCGAGCAGTGGGCCCAATAATATCTTGAAGTACGGTTCATCTGCTCTGGGATGATCGCTTTCTTCCCGTAGAAGTTCCCCTCTCGTCAACAACTCATGCCCCAGGACCTTGGCAATATACCTCACAGACCACTTTTCCTCGCCAAAAGCCGATGTGAGAAAAAAGATGATCCAATCGACACGTACGGTTTTCGGTGCGGTTTGAAGAGGAATCCTATACCAGCCTAAAACCCTGGCAATCTCCAGATCACGCGGGTCCTTCATTACCGCTACCAGGATGAGGTCTTCCGGATAGATTTCTTCCATCACGCCCAATTTTGCTAAGGAAATGGATCGTCTTCAAGATAACAAGAAAATGTCACGACAATTCGTGCTCGGGGAAAAAAACAGGCGGATATTCCACACTCCGTTCTAACGATGGACTGGGACATCCGCCTTTCTTCTCAACAAGGTTCCCCTTTGTATAAACGCCTTTATATCAAACCAACACGCTCATTGAAATCAACAATCAGTTGATCGATCTCTGGCAGAAGCGCCTGGATCGAGGTCCAATAATCCCGATCGTTCCACTGCGCCATGATTTCCTCGTATGTCCGGCCCTGCTGTTCAACCCAGGTGTAGTATTTCAAGTTATGTATCCTGCGTCGGTCTGTATAACGAGTTTCCAGCATATGGTCCGTTTTCAGCCCATGCAGATCACGGGCGAAGTGGGCTGCAGCTTCCTTCTCCTGATATTTACCATGTTCCTCATGCATCTCTTTCAAGCGGCTTTGATAGAGTTCCATGGAATCGGTAAAAACCGTAAGCACGATGTCGTTTTCGCCCAGTTCATAGTACTTAGCGAACTTAATCGCCATTGCCAGGTTGGCAATGCTGGAGAAGCCAAGCAGATCTAGGTTCTCAATGAAAGCCTCGGGGACCCCTTTTTCAACCAGATACTTATGCCCTGCTGGCTCGTTGAAGAGACGGGCCAGGTTGACAATCACATTGTCATCGAGAGAGATGATCATATCGGTATTCTTCACGTTGTGGATCCAGGGGACGTGTTTATCACCGATGCCCTCGATGCGATGTTCTCCAAAGCCGTTCTCGATCAAAGTCGGGCATTGCCAGGCTTCACCGGCAGCGATCCTGCTTGTCGGGAAGATCTGCTTTAAATAATCCCCGCAGGCGATCGTCCCTGCCGACCCAGTTGTCAGCACAACCCCAGCGTAGCTGTCATTTTGGCGAAGCTCTTCTTTAAGCACTTCCTCCATCGCATGTCCGGTGATGTCATAGTGCCAGAGGTAATTCCCGAATTCGTCGAACTGGTTGAAGATGACCACATCGTCGCGGGTCTCGCGAAGTTCCCATGTCTTATCGAAGATCTCTTTCACGTTCGACTCACTGCCAGGCGTGGCAATAACCTCACCGGCTACTTTTTCCAACCATTCGAAGCGCTCCCTGCTCATTCCCTCGGGGAGAATGGCGATTGATTCACAGGCCAGCAGTGATGCATCATACGCCCCGCCACGACAGTAATTCCCCGTCGAAGGCCAAACTGCCTTATCCTTTATTGGATCAAACTGGCCAGTGACTAACCGCGGGACCAAGCACCCGAATGTTGCCCCGACCTTATGCGATCCTGTGGGCATCCATTTTCCAACCAGGGCGATGATACGAGCATCCACACCGGTCAGTGAACTCGGAATCTCCAGATAATTCACCCCTCCGTAACCACCGCCTTCTGGAGTGGGCTCGTTCTTCCAGGTAATGCGAAAGAGGTTCTCTGGCGTCACATCCCACAGCCCAAGCGAACTAAGCTTCTCTTTAATTGAATCAGGGATCAAGCTTGGGTCTTTCATCTGTGCGAAAGTTGGGATAATGAAGTTGCGTTCCCTAACCCGCTCAATGGTTTTCTCTAACTTATCTTTATAAATTGTAAGGTCAATCATAATGTTTCGTATTACCTTCCTTTGGCTGATTTTTTGTTTTCTAAACTGATGGGATTCCGCACGATATAGAGCGGTCGACCTTTAGCCTCATCATAAATCCGACCGATGTATTCCCCGAGGATCCCAAGAGAGATTAGCTGCACGCCTCCAAGAAATAATACCGCGATCAAGGTTGTTGCCTGACCAATAAACGCCGGGCTTCCAACCAGTCTGAACGCAATTACGATGGGTATGGCGATAATACTCACGCCCGCGGTGAAAAAGCCGAGGTAGGTCGCGATCTGGAGCGGGAAGTAGGAAAAACCCGTGATGGCATTGAGCGCCAGGCGCAACATTTTGCGAAACGGATACTTCGTCTCCCCAGCAAATCTCGCAGCTCGCTTATATGGCACTCCGGTCTGGCGGAAGCCAACCCACGCGGCCATGGCTCTTGGAAAACGATGCCTCTCGCGCATTTTAGACAGCGCATCGACAGCCTGGCGGTCCATCAACCGGAAATCCCCGGTATCCAGCGGGATCTCAACATCGGTGATGCGGTTGATCAAGCGGTAAAACAAAGCTGCTGTTGTCTTCTTAAACCAGGTCTCACCCTCACGCTCCGTGCGCACTGCGTACACGATTTCATAACCCTCGCGCCATTTTGCCACCAAATCAGAGATGACTTCAGGCGGGTCCTGCAAATCAGAATCCATGATGATCACGGCGCGGCCCTGACTGAAGTCCATCCCCGCGGTCACGGCGATTTGATGCCCAAAATTGCGGGCGAAAATCACAGGAACCACATGTGGATCTTCTTCGCTTTTCGCTTCGATCCACTCCGAGGAGCCATCCGTCGATCCATCGTCGATGAGAATGAGCTCCCACGGCTCACCCAGATCATCCAAGACCACCTTCACCCGATCGTAGAGTTCCGGAAGCGACTCGATTTCGTTATAGACCGGCACTGCGACAGAGATGTTGATTTCGGATTTTGTCATTCTATTCACCCTCCGCCGTTCTTTTTCGCGTCGGCATCCAAAGCACTCTGGAGTGCTTTGAGCGTCGGTTCAATAACAATCGGTTCACCGGCGGCATCCATCGCCCGTGCTACATCTTTCAACCCATTGCCAGTATTCAGCACTACGACACGGTCTCCCTGCGCAAGAAGATTCTTCTCAACTGCGGCTAACAGCCCGGCAAAGGCAGCCGCCCCCGCGGGTTCGGCGAATACCGCCGCATCACGACCAAGCTCTGCAATCGCCTCCAAAATAGCGGAATCTGGAACTGCAATGTAAGCTCCGCCGGTCTTCGTTGCGGCTCGCAGGGCGCGTAAACCATCACGCGGCAGGTCCACCGAGATACTATCTGCAAGGGTGTCGGCGCTTACCGGTTCGATATCCTCCGAGCCAGCCTGGAAGGCATTATAAATCGCAGCCGATCCTTCAGATTGGATCCCAAACAGCCGCGGGATTCTGTCGATCCAACCCAAACTATGCAAATCCTTAAAGCCTTTATGCAGGCCGGAGATGATATTCCCATCCCCAACGGA
>JAUWDI010000144.1 GCA_030608865.1 Anaerolineales bacterium
ATTAAAGCAAGCAGCATTAAGAAGGTGAGCAGCAAGATCAGCCAGCTACGTTGATTTTTCAAGCTCTGCCAGTTGATTCTTTCCAAGAACTGGCCTATCCCCCACCCTCCAAAAAGGATCATTGGTAGGGCAATATGAACGGTCAGCCAAGGCATTTTTTCGCCGGCAAAGGAGTAGCCGATGAGTGAGGTAATCGTCATAAATCCGAGGAAGCCAATAACAGGGAAGGAACCCTCAGAGCTCCCCTCTGGAGTTGGATCCTGATCATCGGGTCGTAAACGGATCCAATACACGAAAGCCATGATCGAGCCAATAGCAGGGAGATATTCATAAATTGGGATCTGAACGAAAAGATAGTAATACCAGGGCTGTCCTCCGCGTTCGACGCCGTGTTGTTCAAGCCAATACCCTAAAGATCCCACGAGCCCTGAAGCGAGCCCGTCGTCGTTCGTAAAAAGTGTGGTGTAGAAAACGATGAAAATGCCGAAGAAAACTCCAGCAGCGACCAGCCACCTCCGCCAATCCCACAGAGCGCCGATAGCTGCACTAATCAGAAATAGGATGACCACAACGATCATCGTCTGGTTTATGGGGGATGAACTCGTATAATCTAAGGGGTCCCATCCCAGGAGATTCGCTGGAAGCGCTGCCAATTGGGGAAGCGTCATCGTACCTACGATGACCAGTAAATCGAGTTCAGGAAAGTCTGTGCGCAAGCGTTTACCGAACGCCAGAATCAAAGTAACTGCCATTAAGATCAAACCTAAAATAGCCAATACAAGACCAACCGCAACGAGGGGTGAGCTGGCCGCAGCGCCTACACCCATTGAGGCGGCTCCTTCGATCGTCGGTTCAAGTGCGTTTGTAGTTTCCCCTGACGAGGCCCACCCACCGAACAAGGTTCCCATCGCCAAGATCCCCCCCAGCGCGGTAACGATAAGACCGGAAACAAATCCTATCTTCTGGGAGGCATGCTTCCACGGCATGCGAAGCATATGGATGGCAAAGAATCCACCCAGAAACACCAGGAGTTGTGCAGTGTAAATGAAAGATGTTTCTTTTGTTGTGAAGTGCAGCGCAAGTGAGGCGGATAATAAGTAAAGCCATTTCGCTTCACGTTTTTCGAAGTAGCGAAAAACCGCGTAGAACATCAATAGAGCCATTGGAACAACGAACGCTTCGTTGCGAACATAGCGGTCGTAGTAGAGCATGTAGGGAGAAAACACCATCATCGCCGTGGCCGCGAGTGTCCCCCAGCGCCCGAGCCACTTACGGAACAACAGGACTAATCCGACCGCAATCACACCGAATAGCGCGGCAGGAATCCGTGCCGCAGTGTCGGAAGCGCCGAAAAGAAAATATGAGAGGGCAACAGCGTGCATCTGAAAAGTGCCGTGCATAAGTGGATCATGAGAAAATCCACGCCCCTCCGCCAGATACCATGAGAACTGGGTATGCAGGCTCTCATCATGGCTCATTACCCGTGTGTCGAGATCATAAAATCGCGAAAATACTGCCACGCAGAGTAGGAGGATATACAAAGCTACTTCAAGATCAATTCTCAGATTTCGCTTGAGAGTACGGTTCAGCCAGCTCTGATCTTCGTTTGATGAGATCGCTTCTTCCGTCATAGATTCTCCCTTGCTGGAAATGGGCGATAAACGATAAACCTTCGGCACATAGATTCATTACTTGATGCACTTTGTTTGCTTCAAGAATTGACGAGTCGGTAGAGCAGCTTGACTTCTTCCCCCTTCAATTCCCTCCACTCTCCCGGCTTGAGATCGCCAATTTCAAGATCTGCAAACCGGATTCTAATTAATCTCTTCACTCTCAAACCAAGGCTTTTCGCAGTCTCGCGGATTTGCCGCTTGTGACCTTCGGTGAGGATCACATGCACCCAGGGCTCCTTCGTATTTTCAACCCACACCTCTGCTGGACGCGTTCGAAAACCGTCCTCCAACACAACTCCCCGTCTCCAAGCATTAATTTGCGCCTGGTCTGGTTTCCTATTTAGGAGGACCCGATATTCCTTCTCATGTTGATAGCGGGGATGTGTTAACCGATTCGTGAGCTCCCCGTCATCGGTCATTAAAATCAATCCCTCGCTTTCGAGATCGAGCCGGCCGACGGGGAATATGCGCCGATCCAATTTAATTAAATCGCTCACAGTTGCTCTTCCGCCTTGTGATCGAAGACTGGAAAGGACGCCTCGCGGTTTATTAAGCAAGATATACAAAAACCCTGATTGCAGTTGTATGATTTCGCCATCAACTCGAATCTCAACTTCACCAGGGTTAACCCTCATTCCGAGAGTAGCTTTGCTGCCATTCACGGTCACCCGCCCATCCTTGATTAACTCATCAGACTTTCTGCGGGAGGCCACGCCCGCTTGGGCTATGACCTTTTGCAGACGAATACCATCACTCATCGGATTCATCCTCAGTGTCAGCAAGGACCGTTCCATCCGCATCCAACTCGCCCATCTCACTTTCGAGATTAAGTGGAGGAAGCTCTTCGATGGAGGTTAAACCAAAATGGCTGAGAAAATCAGATGTTGTAGCGTAGATAAAGGGCCGTCCTGGACCATCTGTCCTTCCAACCTCGTCAACTAAGCCATGCCTCAGAAGCGTCCTCATTACGCTGTCGGAGTTAACCCCTCTTACAGCATCGATTTGCGGTCGAGTGACAGGTTCCTGATAAGCGACGATCGCCAGGACTTCTAATGCAGCGCGACTCAACCGTGAGGTTTCTTCCAAGTCAAGAAATCGTTGGACATCTGCTGCTATTTCCGGAGCGGTAATAAGCTGAACGCTTCGGGAGATACGTTGAAGGCGAATCCCCCGATTGACGAAAAGCCTATCGAGTTCTTCCAGCGACTTTTCAACCTCACGCACGGAAGAATCTAATGCGCTCGCGATCTGAGGGATCGAGATCAACTCTGGGGATACAAAAAGCAGCGCCTCGATCCTCGCATTAAGGTCGAGGGCAGAACCCTTCGGGTTCGCTTCTGCCTCCAGCGTGCTATAATCGGCCGCGATTTCCGCATCCGAGGATGAATGATTTGAATCACTCACAAAAACTTACCTATCGCACATTCGCGCTTGCTTCCATTCTTGCCAGCCTATTTCTGGCTACTCTCGCCTGCCAGATAGATGTAGGGGGACCAGAACCGCCATACCCACTCATCACCGTCGACGATCAGGTTGCTGATGATGTTACGAATTTATGGCAGTCTGCATTAGAGAGCGCGCTCATCTCTGGCGAAGTCATGCTCGTCCTCGACGAAAACCAGCTCAATACTTTTGTCGCCAAGAGGCTTGCCGCAGAAGATTCTCTCCTACAAGAACCGCAGGTCTTTCTAAGACAGAACGCCATCCAGGTCTACGGGTACGTTATCCAAGGGATTATCCGGGCAAATATCCACCTCTCCATATCGCCAATACTCGATCAGGAGGGTAGAATCTCATTTGAACTTACTTCAGCTTCCGTTGGCCCGATGCCTGTTCCAGAAGCGGTCACAAACACGATTTCCGCCATTCTTACAGAGGCTTTCACCGGAACCTTAGGCTCGCTTGCTACCGGGATACGCATTTCATCTCTCGTGATCAACGATGGACAACTTGCGATCGTTGGTGAACTCCGTTAGGCTGGCGGAAGACGATTATAC
>JAUWDI010000018.1 GCA_030608865.1 Anaerolineales bacterium
AAGCCATGTGACGACTGTTAAATTATAGAATCTAGCAAGAGATAAATTCCATAGTCCATTGGTCATATCTAAAAAGTAGGGTTGGATGTCCGATCGATATTTATCGCCTAACGCAAGACGTCAAAACCCGATTTTTTTGCATAGATGGGAGCATTAGAGTCTTCAATTCGCATCTTTTTCAAATGCTTCCAGGATCTCCTTGCTATGTTCTGCGGGTTTGACTTTCTCGAAGACCTGTTTGATTTTCCCCTCCGCATCGATCAAAAACGTCATTCGGTGTACGCCCTAATACTCCTTGCCCATAAACTTCTTGGGACCCCATACGCCATAAGTCTCGCTGATCTTGTGGTCATCATCGGCCAACAGGGTGAAAGGCAGCTGAAATTTCTGTTTGAATTTCGCCTGCTTTTTTACCGTGTCAGGGCTCACTCCCAGGATGACAACACCCCGATCTGAATACGCGCTGTAGTCATCGCGGAACGCACAAGCTTCTTTCGTACAGCCGGGCGTATCCGCCCGGGGATAGAAATATAGTACAACTTCCTTGCCGAGATAATCAGAGAGATGGACTGTCTCTCCCGCATCGTCAAGGACTTCAAAGTCCGGAGCGGCTTCACCAATCTTGGGGATGGACATAATCTGAGACCTCCTTAGTTAATGGGCAGACGGCCATCTTGTTTAAGCGCGTCGGCTAGCTAATTGTAAGCCAACTTGATTAAGATGAGATGATGGTATTCTGAGAAGCGGAGTGATGAAGAATCTCGGTTCTGGTAAGAACCAGCCGTCAGTTCGAAGAACGAGATGCTTCGCTCCGCTCAGCATGACATTAATGGGCTACATTCGAGTTTAGAGATGGAGCCCGCACAAGCAACATCCTAGGGATTTCTCGCGGAGTTTAGCCTGCGAAGTCCCCGACCGAAGGGAGTGGGGAGCGAAGCCGAATGGGCTCGCAATGACAAATCAAGAGTACGCCCGGAGCTGAACCTCCGGGCTCAAGGTAAAAGGGCGCGAAGCACCCTCAGGGTTAGCACGAAGGGGTTCTGCTATGAGCCCGTCAATAAATTGACGGGCGGATCACGGTGAACAAGGATAGCGCTCATCCTATAGGTGAACCATCAAGAGCAACATCATAGGGATTTCTCGCTTCGCTCGAAATGACAATTGGAGGCGAATTGTTTCCGTTCTTGTCATTGCGAGGAGCCCGTAAGGGCGACGTGGCAATCTCAGCGGATGAAAGAGCGAGATTGCATCGCTTCGCTCGCAATGACATTACGGGGCGTATTTCGTCTCAGGAGTAACATCCTAGGGATTTCTCGCTTCGCTCGAAATGACTTTTTTTCAGAGCCCTTCCCGCGCTTGTCATTGCGAGGAACGGAGTGACGAAGCAATCTCCTCCTGAAGATGCTGGGAATTGGCAACGGGCCGCCGCTCGGTCATCCACACAAGTGCGACCTCTCATCTTCATTCTCCGATGATTTTAACCAGCACCCTCTTCCTTCTCCCCCCATCAAATTCGCCATAGAAGATCTGTTCCCAAGGTCCGAAATCAAGCTGTCCGTTGGTCACAGAGACGACAACTTCACGCCCCATGATTTGCCGTTTCATGTGTGCGTCCGCGTTGTCCTCACCCGTTCGATTGTGGAGATATTGGCTGGTTGGCGCATGCGGTGCAAGTTTCTCAAGCCACACCTCGTAGTCCTCGTGCAGACCGGACTCATCATCGTTAACAAAAACAGATGCCGTGATGTGCATCGCGTTGACGAGCACGAGACCTTCCTGTATCCCACTCTCCCGTAGACAGGTGTCGACCTCCGGGGTAATGTTAATCAGCGCTCGCCGGCCCGGTGTGTTAAACCACAGCTCTTTTCGATAGGATTGCATTTCGATCCCTCCTTTCCCGAAGACAGGGAAATAACTCAACTTCCTCTATACCATGGCACCTGATTCAAACAAATCGGCCTAAGCGTCATCTGGTTAAGCACAAGAAGACCGACCGCGCAGGGCAAGACAGGTAACAACCCTATTCTACGTTGAATGAGAGGAAGGTCATACTGGGGATGGATTATTAAAAGGCAAAATCCAACGCCAAAGCGATCAATGCGCTGGATTTCAAATTTGGGTTAATCCACTCTGCAAATTGGAAAACTCCGCTCAACACTCACTAAAACCGCACGCGTAGCACTTCCGGCATCCCTCTTCATTAACCAGCGCTGCTGCACCGCACTCTGGGCAGAGATCTCCGATGCGCATCGTCAACTGATTCTCTGGGGGTGTTTCTTGAATGAGATGGCCCGGAATAATTTCCGGCGTCTCTTCTAAGTACGCAGCGAGCGCACGCGCCAACCCATCGGGCAGTGAAAGGACTCGGTTGGGACCAAAGCCCGTTGGCCGCCCGCCTCCGATTCCAGCAAGTTGTCTAACGACCTCGCCAAGCCGGTCTCGTGGTGGTACCGGCGAAGCAATGCGCAACAAATAAGAGATTAATCGCCCGATTGCTTCAGACACTGCAGCAGTCTCAGATCCAGCTTTTGCAGTGGTAATAAATATTTCGAATGGCTGTCCGGCTCCGCCCCCATTTTCATTGATCGTCACAAATGCTTTTCCAAGAGGGGTTGTTATCTGATACGTACAGCCGTCTAGGCGCTGTTCCCGCGGCTTTTTCCCTTCCAGCCAGAGATGGATTTGGCGTGGCGCACCTTCCTTCAACGCCTTCGCATCCGCAGTCCCCTTTGTCTCGAGCACGACTTTCTGTCGTGATCCCGTAACATATACTGTCAAGCCTTTACAGCCGAGTTCCCAAGAAAGTATGTAGGCTTGAGCGACGTCTTCCACAGTGGCGTCGGTGGGGAAGTTGCAGGTCTTACTCATGCTATTGTCGACAAATACCTGCATGGCAGCCTGCATACGCACGTGCTCATCAGCCGAGATATCGTGCGAGACGACGAACACATCGCGGACATCTTCTGGTACCGCATCAATTTCCTGGCACGAACCGTGTTTCATCACCGCTTCAACGATCATCTCTCGCGTTAAATCATCAACCCCATCTTCAATGAGCGCTTGATCAAACATCGGACTTGTATACGTGAGCCGTAAATCATCGCCGTCATCGTCGACATGCCGGTAATATGCAAGAGCGAAAACCGGTTCGCAGCCATAGCCCTCACACCCAGCGACTGTGGCAATCGTTCCTGTCGGCGCGACAGTAGTTTGGGCAGCATTTCGTATTCCCGTTTGTTGGATCCCTTCGAGAACGTCCTGCCAGTCAAGCTTCGGTCGCCCGTAGTCTCGCGAGAAAGGATGTAGAGGCTTGGGTGGCTCCCATGTGATTCGGTCTGGATCATAGATGCTGCCTTCGATAACCGAGAATGGGCCGCGCTCTCGTGCCAGCTCGACGCTCGTTGACATGCTGTGGAAGCGGATGAACTCCATTACCTGACCGGAAAATTCCTGGGCTTCCTCTGAGCCGTAGCGAATTCCTGTGTGATACAGCAAATCACCAAGCCCCATAATACCCAAACCGATACGCCGTGCTCGCAAAGCAGCTTCTTCAAGCTGCGGAACCGCTGGAACGTAAGCATTTGCGCTCACAACATCATCCAGGAAGCGGGTTGCTAGCTGAACGCTTTCGCGCAGTTTCGACCAATCGACAGATCGATTTGGTCCGAAATGCTGTGCCAGGTTGATCGAACCCAAGCAGCAGTTTTCATAAGGGCCTAGCCATTGCTCGCCGCAAGGGTTTGTGGCTTCCAAATCGTACAGATGGGGAACCGGGTTGCTCCGGTTTGCAGCATCAAGGAAAAGAACGCCTGGTTCTCCGTTGTGATGAGCTTGTTGAACAATTTTATTAAAGAGCTCGCGGGCGCGAACCCGTTCATAGACTATGAACTCGGCATTCGCTTCGAGAAGCTGGCGATGTGTTCTGTTGGATTCGCTATACTCCGGTGAAGATATATCCGGGAAGCGCAGCTCCCACCAATCGTCGTTCTTAACCGCCTCCATGAACTCATCGGTAACACCGATCGAGATGTTGAAATTCGTAATTGCATTCTCGTCCGTTTTGCAGCTAATGAAGGACTCGATATCGGGGTGGTCGACTCTGAGGACGGCCATATTAGCCCCGCGCCGGGTACCGCCCTGGGCGATAACACCGAAAGCGCGGTCGTATACCCTCAAGAAACCAACTGGTCCCGTCGCCTCACCTCTCGAAGAGTTGACCAAGTCACCATTTGGGCGCAATCTTGAGAATGAGAAACCGTTGCCTCCGCCGGTCTGCTGAATTAAAGCAGCATTACGCAGAGTCTGGAAGATGCCTTCCGAATCGCGTCCCATGTCATCAGCAATTGGCAGGACGAAGCAAGCTGCGAGCTGGCCTAGAGGCGTGCCCGCTCCGGTGAAGGTCGGTGAGTTGGGGAAAAAACGCTTGCTAGCGATGAGTTCATAGAAATCACGGGCGACCGATTCAACTTCGACGTCCCATTCCTCTTCGACTAGCGCAACATTGTAGGCAACCCGCCAGAACATCTCCTCCATTGTCTCGCTCGGTTGGCCATCTTCCCCGCGTCGAAGATAACGCTTAACCAAGACCGTCTTGGCGTTATCAGATAACTCAACAGCACATAAGTCTTCTGGACGCGAAGGGGTTCTTGTTAACCCATTATTTAGATCTACAGCCACTCCTGTTGGATCCGTTTCCAACGTCCTCTCCCTCCAAAATTACCATCAACCATCAAATCTGCCACAATTAACATTGTGGCGGACCACACATGAAACAATCACATTTCGAGTAGAAAATCTATTTCATCGCGAACGGCTTGTAGATCGTCAAGACCTAGATAAACGATCGCATAGCGAATGTAGGCAACGTGATCGAGGTCTTTTAATCCTGCAATAACCATATCGCCGACAACTCTAGAGGAGACTTCCGCTTTACCCATCGCCTGGAGCGTCGATTCGACCTCACCGACGAGACGTTCAATATCTGCTGCCGATACCGGGCGCTTTGCACAGGCGATCCGGATCCCTTGGTGAAGCTTCTCACGGTTGAACTCTTCCCGGGTTCCATCCTGTTTGGTAATTAGCGGAGAGGCGAGGACTGCCCGCTCGTACGTACTGAAACGCTGACTGCACCCGATACACTCCCTGCGACGCCGAACCCCACCCCGTGAGTCACGCGTTGTATCGATAACACGGGTTCGTTCTCCCTCACAGTACGGGCAGCGCATTTATGCCTCGCTTATGGCACAGTTGTTCCACGCCATATCTAGGTGTCCCAAAGTTGACATCCCCAACCGATTGGGGGTAGAGCGGTAAATTTTAGCATAAGGAGGAACATCTCAACAAGGTAATAAGCACCATCTGAACCTTAAAATAATTGGTACTTTAGTCCCCCCCTATTAAGAAACACAACAGACCGTTACCGGGAGGAGGTACCGGCGACGGTCTGTGTGTATGGATGCCCTTAGAGAAAACCGTGCGGCAAACGGCTCTTAAGGGCGTTTAGGGGTAGGAGTCGACTGGCCGAGCCGAGAGCCCACCCACCTTAACGTCTACGTAAGAAAGCCGGGATGTCCAGATCGTTCATATCAAAAGCTTGCGGCTGGAATTCTTCGGCGGCGATAGCAACCTGCCCTTCCTGCGCATGTGCTTCCGTTCGGCTGCGCGTCCTGCGCATCGCATGGTGAAGTCCACCAGCGCGCTCAAAGCCGGTTGCGATTACGGTAACGCGCAGTTCATCGCCCATACTCGGATCGATGACTGCACCGAAGATCAAGTTGACATCAGGGTGCGCTGTTTCCTTGATGATCGCCGCGGCTTGATTGACCTCGTATAGGCTCAGGTCGTGCCCGCCCGTAACATTGAATAGGATGCCACGCGCGCCATCGATTGTGATATCCAGAAGATGACTAGAAATTGCCTGCTCGGCAGCCTCGCGGGAACGATCCTCACCCGAAGCCCTGCCGACAGCCATCAAAGCTGCGCCTCCCTCGGACATGATCGTACGCACATCCGCGAAGTCGAGATTAATTAGGCCGGGGACGGTGATCAGCTCACTGATACCCTGAATCCCCTGGTGGAGCACATCGTCTGCAATCTTGAATGCATCATGCAAGCTGGCTTTTTTATCCGCGATCTGCAACAAGCGATCATTCGGGATAACGATAAGCGTATCGACCTTTTCTTTCAATTGCTCGATACCGGCCTCGGCAGATTGCGCCCGCTTCGCCCCCTCGAAGGTGAATGGTCTCGTGACCACACCAATGGTCAGCGCTCCAATCTCCCTTGCGATTTGGGCAACGATCGGTGCGGCGCCAGTTCCTGTCCCGCCGCCGATCCCCGCGGCGATGAAGACCATGTCACTGCCCTTGAGGACTTCGTAAAGATCCTCAGCAGACTCTTCGGCGGCTTTCTGGCCCGTCTCCGGGTTGCCTCCTGCGCCGAGTCCGCGAGTCAGTTTATCGCCAATGCGAACCCTGGTAGATGCATTCGAAAGAAGGAGCGCCTGGGCATCGGTGTTTATGGCAATGAACTCTATGCCGACCAGGCCCTCTTCAATCATGCGGTTGACAGCGTTGCTTCCACCGCCGCCAATTCCAACAACTTTTATCCTTGCAAATGATTCCGTCTGTGGTATGGCTTTCATTTTCTTCCTCCTCCTCAAACAATGTTTCGTTGTCTTATCCACTCCAGCCCTGTCAAGAGTTTCGGGCCGGGGCAAGGGATTTATCCGGGCAGTAACCGTTTGAAAAAACCTACTGTTTTCTCAAAGCTGAAGTTTGGCAACGTGAAACCAGCATAGGAAAAGCCTTCAACTCCGCTCTCCTCTCCCAGCACCTGCGCCCAATAAAGTAGGCCCAGGCTGGCTGCGTAAGCTGGGGAACGCAAACGATCCACTAAACCGAGCATACGCTCTGGTTCCGCGATTCGAACGGGCAAATGAAGTATTTCATTAGCAACATCACGGATGCCTGGCAGCTGGCTAGTCCCTCCGGCCAATACAATTCCTGCCGGCAGCAAACCATCATATCCACTGCGTTTCACTTCCTGCCTTACCAAACTAAATAATTCCTCGATCCGTGGCTCAATGATCACCGCCATGTCTTTACATTTGATGCGGATGGACTGCTCCGCACCGAAGGGTCGAACAGCGAACGCTTGATCGGGATCAAAGCCTGAAGGTTTGGCATAACCATGCCGTCTTTTCGCCGACTCGGCAGTCTCATGGGGCAGATGCAAAACTTGGGCAATGTCATTTGAAAGATGCTCACCGCCCACGGGGATAACCGCGGTATGCCAGACTGCCCCCTCAATGTAGATTGCAATATCTGTCGTTCCCGCGCCGATGTCGCAGAGCATCACTCCCATTTCTTGTTCGGTCTCACTCAGGGTAACCCCGGCCGATGCGAGTGATCCAAGCACCCAGCCATCAACATCGATCCCGGCTGCCTCGATACATTTTTCAAGATTGCGCAGCGCAGTGCTGCTGGCTGTTATGATGTGGGTTTCCACTTCAAGACGGTAGCCGTGCATGCCGATAGCAGACTTAATCCCATCCTGCCCATCGACGACGAAGGCTCGTGGGATGACATGAACAACAACCCGATCGTATGGAATCACAATTGAACGGGCGGCCTCGATCGCTCTACCCACATCGTCACCGCTTATCGTCCGGCCCGTCACACCCGTTAACCCCTTGCTGTTGAGCGAGGAGATATGAGATCCGGAGAGACTGACCATTGCGGAGGTGATCTCGTACCCCGAAGTTCGCTCGGCTTTGTCCTTTGCAATCCGGATTGCCTGAGCTAACGCCTCAAGGTTAACGACGCCGCCTTTGCGCATACCTTTCGATGGCGCTTCGCCGATGCCGATCACACGCAATTTTCCATCAGGCGTGGAATGTCCCACGAGCATGCAAATTTTGCTCGTGCCGATATCCAACCCGACGAAAATCGTCTCTTCCAAACCGAGAATCGTTGCCACTTATTCGCTCACTCCATTGCGTAAAATGGTGCGTGTTGATCTTCCACGCTCACCATCGTTACCGGGATGTTTTCCGCAAATAACTTATCAGCTAATGTGTTATAGATTCGCACCTTCATGCGCATATCCCCGCCCTCGCCGAAGTATGCCTGCCATCCACGCACATCATCGAAACTAAGACCATGGTCGGGGTCAAATTGCCAGGAATTGACTTCTGGCATGTGCTTGGACAACACATCCACTGCGCTCAGTAGACCCGGGTCTATGACCGGATCGTTCGCATTCCCATCGAGGTTTAAAACCGGGTCCGCACTCGTAACCTGCGTCAGATCTGACTGGATACCGTGTTGAATATAGGCAGTGCCATCGGCACTCAGCCACCATATCCGACCACCATCATTCCACTCCACTGATGGCTGATGTTCCTGCAATGAAATCTCAACTCGATTCGGCCATTTCAATGTAACCGTTGCTTCACTCACCTCAGCTGCCTCCTTTAGCCTGGCTTCAACGACCCCTGGGTCGACGAGAAAGGCAGACTGCCCTTCAACTCCTGCTAACGATCGAACTTGCGCTAAACTGAGCATCTGTTGGCCATCGATCATCGGCATGCCGGCTTTGTATGTTGGTGCTTGTACAAATCTGACAATCATCCAAAAACTCGCTCCCAGCAGCACAATTGAGAACAACCTCGATCCAAAATGTGCCCCTGAAATCCCTGTTAGTTGAATTTCCGTTCCATGATCCGCGCTTACGGGTACGGTATAACGACGCCTTGCCCGTTTACTCCTGCGCGGTTTTGTCGTCTTAAAACGACCCGCCCGTTCAACTTTCCGGACTTTTCGCACCCGGCGTGCACGCACCTGGTCGGCTCTGTTCTCAGGGACACCGAATGCTCTATCGCCAACGCTCATTGCATTCTCTCTCCCTCATAACTGCGGAGAAGTCCCATCTTCTGTTCGTGGCGCATTAACGCCAATTCAACCAGCCGATCAAGAAGCTCCGTATAAGGCAACGCGCTCGCTTCCCAAAGCTTCGGATACATACTGATTTGTGTGAAGCCGGGGATGGTGTTGATTTCATTCAGGTACAAATCTCCATTTGTTTTATCGAGGAGGAAATCAACACGGGCCATACCCGCTCCGTCGATCGCCCGGTATGCCTGTATTGCCAACTGCTGTGCTTTCTTCGCTGTCTCCTCATCTATCTCGGCGGGGATCATCAACTCGGAATCATCATCGATGTACTTTGCCTTATATGAATAGAAATCATCGCTCGGGATAACCTCACCCGGAACCGATGCTTTAACTTCTTCATTTCCGAGCACGCTCACTTCGATCTCTCGAGCATCCAGCCCCCGCTCCACCAGGATCCTGCGGTCGTATTGCGCTGCATCCATAAGCCCCTCAAGCAGCGTTGAGCGTTCCTTACAGCGTGTAATTCCCACGGAAGATCCCATATTTGCCGGTTTAGTGAAGAGCGGATAGTCCCCAAATCGCTCCACTTTTTCAAGCGCCCCGTCCAGGTCCGCCTGTAATTCTGAAGCATCAAGTACAACCCAATCTACTACCGGTATTGCTTGAGCTCGCATAACGTCTTTAAATAACCCTTTATCCATCGCCACCGAGGATGCGAGTACCCCCGCACCAACGTAGGGAAGCTCTGCAAGTTCAAATAGACCCTGCACCGCCCCGTCCTCGCCGAAAGTGCCGTGCAGCACTGGGAAAATGACGTCCAGCTCTTCTAATATCTCCAGGGAACTGCCAATTTCCTGGCGGAAAAGAGCAGCCCTCTCGGGTTCTGGGATCATCATTGCTGGGTGCAAGGATCCATGCTCCCCTGTCTCGAAGGCTCTGAGTGCACCCTCTCCATACAGCCAGTGTCCCTCTTTCGAGATTCCAATCTCGATCACCTCGTACTTCTTATCATCCAGGGCATTGATCACAGAGCGCGCCGACATGAGGGACACCTCATGTTCCCCGGATCGCCCTCCAAAAAGAACCCCTAAGCGCAGCTTTTTAGTCATGAAGACCCTTTCCCATGCTTGGAAAGAGCGGCTTCATGCTCCAGCCACTCGCCAATGAGCTCAATCTCAAGTTCAAGTGAAACCCCGAACTTTTCCATAACTTTCTCGCGTGCGGTTTGGATCAACATCCATACCTGATCTGCTGTGCCTTCTCCTTCATTCATGAAGAAATTTGCATGTTCTGGACTGATCGAAACCGCTCCCTGCTTGAAACCTTTTAATCCAACAGCCTCGATTAACCGACCTGCAAAGTCGTCAGGAGGGTTTTTAAACATCGAACCCATACTTGCGCCCGACGGCTGCGATTGAGCGCGCTGCTGCGTATATTCGCTCATCTTCGTTTTGCATGCCTCCACTGTGGAGGCTGACAATTCCAGGGTTACCGACAGAACCACAGAGCCTGGATTGCGCTTTAAAACACTGTCGCGATAGCCGTATTCCAT
>JAUWDI010000035.1 GCA_030608865.1 Anaerolineales bacterium
GCTGGCTTTCCCGTTCCGGATGGCTTTTTGATCCCGACCGCGGCCTATCTTGATTATGTGGCCGCAAACGACTTAAAGAAACGGATAATATCCCGCCTGACCAACTTGCCTTTTGATGAACCCGCGGCCTCTCAAGAAGCCTCCGCGGAGATACGAGCGTGGTTCCGCGTCGAGAAGACGGATGCAGAATGGGCTTCCAGCATCCGGCGTGCATACGCAGACCTCGGCGGCGGCCCAGTCGCCGTCCGCTCCTCCGCCACCGCAGAAGACCTGCCGGATATGTCTTTCGCCGGTCAACAGGAAACCTTCCTCAATATTGTCGGCGAGCAGATGCTGTTCGAAGCGATCGTCAATTGTTGGAGCAGCCTATGGACGGCACGAGCCATCAGCTATCGGTCGCGCAACAGTATCCCCCATGAGGATGTGGCGCTTTCCGTGATTGTGCAGATCATGGTGCAATCCGATTCTTCCGGGGTTCTTTTCACAGCAAACCCACTGACCGGGAAACGATCAGAAACGGCGATCGACGCCACCCTCGGGTTGGGCGAGGCGCTTGTCGGTGGGCTTGTGGAACCCGATCATTATGTCGTCGACGCCATCTCTGGAGAAATCATCCACAAAACCTTAGGGGGAAAAGCCCTGACAATCCGCGGGGTGGCTGGGGGCGGTGTCTTCACCGAGGATGCCGATGCCGGAGAGCAACAAGCCATCCCTGACGACGCTATCTTGCAGCTGACCGAAATGGGCCAGCGCGTCGTCGCGCTGACTCACTCCCCGCAGGACATCGAATGGGCCTGGAGCGAGGGCCAACTCCATCTACTTCAATCCCGGCCCATCACATCACTCTACCCCATCCCCGATGTCCCCTCCGACCCGCTTCGCGTTTTTATCTCCTTCGCAGTCATTCAGGGTTTGCTCGCCCCGGTCACTCCTTTAGGGCAGGACGTCATAAAGCTGCTCATCGCTGGAGCGGCCAAAATATTTCATTTCGAACTCACACAGGAAACTCAGAGAGTTCTCTTCTCCGCAGGTGAGAGGTTATGGGTCAATATAACGCCATTACTGCGTAATTCAATCGGCCGAAAAATCCTTGGGGGTGCACTGCCGGCCATTGCTCCGGGAGCTGCCCAAACCATTGAGCTCCTTCTCGACGATCCCCGCCTGGCTGTAGGCCGTGGCGGCATCCGCTTCAACACATTCCGGCAATTAGCCGGATTCCTGCTACCTTTGATGATGCGTGTCATCAGGCTCTGGTGGACTCCTGAACAGGGGCGGGAACGCGTAACCCGGCTTATGGACGAAACGGTCCTTCAAGCTAAAACCCGCAGCGAAGTGACTGGAGACACCCAGGAAGTCCTCGCTCAACGGTTAGAAATACTGCATGGTGCGCGCACCATTTTCCTCGATGTTGCTATCCCCCAGGGCATCACCCCTATTGTCGCTGGGATGGCACCCTTCTTCGGTATTATGCGGCGCTTCAGTGCCCAGGCTGCAGAAGCATCTGGAAACCCCGCTCTCGCACTGGCATACCTCGAAATCTCACGCGGTTTACCCCACAACGTCACAACAGAGATGGATCTAGCGCTGTGGCGAGTCGCGCAGACCATCCTCGCAGATTCAGATTCTTCTAAGATGTTCCAAGAAACTTCTGCCTCAGATCTGTCCGCTCACTACCTGCAAGCGAATCTTCCCTCCCCGGTTCAGGAAAGCATCGAGAGTTTCATTGAACGCTATGGAGCGCGCGGCGTCGGCGAGATCGACATTGGCCTCCCTCGCTGGAGAGAGGAGCCAACACACATCATGCAGGTTCTCCAAAGCTACCTGCAAATCAAGGATCCCGACAAAGCCCCCGACGCAGTCTTCACCCGCTCTGCGAAGTCGGCCGAGCAGGCAGCGGCTCATCTAGAATCTGCCGTCCGTCAAATGCGCGGTGGATTTATCAAAGCCCGGATATTGCGTTGGGCAATTAGCCGTTATAGGGCGCTGGCGGGGATGCGCGAGGCTCCGAAATTCTTCGCCATCCGCATGATGGGCATTATCCGTCAGGGATTGCTGCAAAGCGGTCAAGAACTCGTTGACGCAGGTCAACTAAAGCAGCGAGATGATCTATTCTTCTTGAGCATCCGCGAGCTTGATGAACTGAACGAGGCAATGGTTAAGTCAAAAAACAGACCGCCTACGGAACAAAAAGAACCTGCCTTGCACACATTCATGCAGGCAAATCAAGTTCGCATCGCCGAGCGCCGGGCGAAACACCAGCGCGAGCATTTACGAAAACAGATACCGCGCATACTGCTCAGCGACGGAATGACGTATTACGAGGGGGTGCGTGCCCCTGAGGGGCAGGAAGGCGCCATCATAGGCGACCCGGTTTCTCCCGGCGAAGTTGAGGGGACGGCGCGGGTGATCTTTGACCCTCAAAGCTCCCAACTAGCCCCTGGCGAAATACTGGTCTGCCCCGGAACCGACCCGGCCTGGACGCCACTTTTTCTGACCGCGAGCGGGCTCGTTATGGAGGTCGGCGGGATGATGACACACGGCTCGGTGGTAGCCAGAGAATATGGCATCCCTGCTGTGGTTGGCGTGCATCAGGCTACCGAGCGGATTAATACCGGTCAAAGGCTGCGGGTAAACGGATCCACGGGCGAAATCACACTTATCGATGATGAGCAGCAGCACAATGACGCCGCGAGCGCTACGATTAATGCTTGACTCTCGTTTTCCTCGTTGTAAAATACAAAGCATCAAGGCAATACGGTTGAATCAGATGACGATAGACGTTAACGTTTCTCAATTAATGGCCATGCGCCAGCTGCCGTGGCCGATGGACCGAGGCCCATCGGCGTGGGTCAGTCGCGCCTAACAGCCGCCTGCCCCGGCAGCAATCCCTCCGCCAGCCTCGCGCTGGCGGTTTCCTTTACAGGGACATCGCCCGCTGGTATTGTTTAGCTCTAAACACAAGTGCTCTTTTGAGAGGAATATCATGACCGAGACTATTCATGTAAGCGTCGCCTGGCCCTACGCCAACGGTGACATGCACGTGGGTCACCTTGCCGGTGCTTACCTACCAGCCGATATCTTCGCTCGCTACCATCGCCTGAAGGGCAACCGTGTGCTCATGGTTTCCGGATCGGATTCTCATGGCACACCTATCACAATCGAAGCGGACAAGCGGGGCATTACGCCGCGCGAGCTCTTTGAACATTACCATCACCGCTTCCTGACGACGCAGAAACAGATCGGCATCAGCTACGACCTTTTCACGCACACCGACACCGAGAACCATCACCGCATCGCCCAGGATATTTTCTTGCGGCTGCACGAGAACGAATATCTGTATCAGGAGATTCAAAAGCAGCTCTATTCCGAAGAGGAGGGGCGTTTTCTTCCCGATCGTTATGTCGAAGGCACATGCCCGATTTGTGGTTACGAAGAAGCACGTGGAGATCAGTGTGACAACTGCGGCAACCTGCTCGACGCCCTGGAGTTGATCAACCCACGCAGTAAAACCGACAACAGCCCGCCTATCGTACGCGAGACAGAGCACTTCTTCATGGATCTGCCGGCATTCACCGATCAACTTCTGGAATACCTTGCCCAACACGCCGGCCACTGGCGCCCGAACGTGATCAATTTTGCACGCAATTTCATCGAAGGTGGACTAAAGGGGCGAGCTGTAACACGTGATGTCTCATGGGGAATCCCCGTACCGCTGGAGGGATGGGAAACCAAGCGTATCTACGTGTGGTTCGAAGCCGTGATGGGCTATTTCACCGCTTCGGTAGAGTGGGCACACAACAATGAACAGCCTGAGGCCTGGAAAGAGTGGTGGTACAACCCGGAAGCGAAAATCTATAATTTCATCGGCAAGGACAACATCCCTTTCCATACAGTGTTCTGGCAGTCCGAACTACTCGGCGTGGGAAGCATCTACGACGAACCCCAAAACCGGCCGCTCAACTTACCTTACGATGTTCCATCGAACGAATTCATGAACATCGAGGGGGCTCAGTTCAGTAAGAGCCGCGATTGGGCCATCTGGCTGCCTGATATTCTCGAGCGTTACGATCCGGATGCTATCCGCTTTTACATCACCGCGGCCATGCCGGAAAGTCGTGATTCAGATTTCTCCTGGACGGATTTCGTGCGCCGCAACAATGGCGAGTTGGTTGCCGCCTGGGGCAACCTCGCCAATCGGGTTCTCTCATTCACCTACAAACATTGGGAAGGCCGCGTGCCCGATCCTGGGGAATTGCGCGAGATAGACCAGGATTTACTCAAACAGATCGATGCCGGATTCGATCGCATCGGTTCTTTAATCGAAGAAGTAAAGATCAGGGCCGCTTTGCAAGAGACGCTCGCGCTGGCGCGCGAGGTGAACGGATATCTCGACCGGGCGCCGTGGTTCGGGGTAATTGAAGAAGACCGCCAGGCTGCGGCTACCACGGTTTATACGGCCCTGCGCGCTATAGACTCGCTCAAGATCCTCTTTGCCCCCTTCTTACCTTTCAGCAGCGAGCAGCTCCACGAGAGTCTCGGTTATACCGAACCGATATTCGGCGAACAGAAAATCGTAACCTACGAGGAGTCCGAGCGTCCCCACGAGGCATTAATCTATGACGCGTCATCAGCCAAAGGCCGGTGGGCTCCCAGCGATCTCGAGCCTGGCCGCAGATTCAAAAAACCCAAACCACTGTACCGCAAATTAGATGACTCGGTGATTGACGAAGAACACGAACGACTCGGCCAGCCAAGCGAATAACACAGGGGAGATCCACAAGAAACTCTCATGGAGTGGGGACATGGTCCAAATTACATGCCTGTTCTCGTGTGGATTTCCTCGTTAATCCTCAATATTTTCCCAAATTTCCTATAGCGCTCATACACGGCTTCGTTATTTAATATAGAACCAGAGGGTGAATTGACCACAGCCGCCAGAGAACCTAAAATGGTAGGTCAAAGGGGAAGATAAAAATCTTACCGCATCGCTTGATTGAGCCACTCTTAACGATTGGCGTTGCGTTCGATCAACGCGATTCTCCGCTGGAAGTTCTCTATGGCATCGAATGATCTGTTATTAAAAGGTATCGCCGCAGCAAAAGGAGGGGACAAGGAGCGGGCGCGCGCCTTGCTCAGCAAGGTCGTGCTCGACATGCCAGAATCCGAAGAAGCTTGGTGGTGGCTTGCGCAAAGCGTTGATGATCCCAAGCAACGGGAGTTCTGCGCTCAGAAGATCCTCGAGATCAACCCCCATCACAGAGGGGCGAAAGAATTGCTTCTAGGATCCCCTAAGAGTTCTCAGCAATCAACATCCCGGGCGGAGATTGCCCCAGAGCCACGTGCAGCCCAAACCAACGCCCCCGTTCGCGGGCGCCCTCAAACGCCTCCCAAAAAGAAAGCTTCACGTCCGAGAAGTGCGAGAACTTCGCGTCAAACGATCATCCTGGTTCTTCTTGCCTTTGCCGTCTTCTTGGTTTTCATTGGTGGGGCTGGCTATGTCTTCCTCGACACTACAGGGTATCTCGGTCAACTATTCAACAATACTGGTCCCGAGATATCTCAAACCACTCCAACCCAACCCCTCCCAGCGACCGCGACCACCGAAGGCATCTCACTCTCCAGCATTCCCACCTGGACCCCCACCCCCTCACCATTACCTCCTCCGGCAACACCCACACCGACGACAACCCACACGCCACAGCCGATCGGCTCACCGACACCTATACCACCAACACCGTCCGAGCTTCCATTGATCTCTGCTGCTCAACCGGTGATTCTTAACGATGGCACCGGCTTCCTGACCCTGTTCCCGGACTCCTTCAGCGTCTTCCGCTTTGAACCAAGAGAGTCAATGGATATTCAATCCGTTGCGACGCTGACTTTTCACTTTCTCAGCTCCGAGCCCACACAGCCGTTAACTGTCGAGCTCTATCTCTGGAACTTAACAAATAACACGTGGGAACCTTTCGGGGTGCATTGGGGCGACAACCTAATCCTCGCCCCCGAACTCTACGTCGCCGAGAACGGCGTGATTATCGCAGCTCTTCGAAACTGGGGGGTTGATCCAATCGATGTGGATAACACGAGCTTCACTTTCGCCGCACGCCTGGCGAATGGACTCGATGTTTACTATGGGCTGGATCGCGCGAGTTCACGATTACTTCAAACCCCTGAGCCTACAGCCACAAAGTCTTTTGGCTAGCGCGCGCCCTGGTCTGATGGCTATGGATGACGAATGGCTAATGTGCACTCGAAGATGACCTCCAATTTCGTTGGACGGGACTCTAACGCCAAGTCCTAGTGGTAGTTCCAGGCTGTCACTCTGAGCCGAAGCGTGGCGGTGGATCTTAACATTCAATTGATGGATTTTTTTATCTCGGAAAAACGAGATTCTTCGTCGCTATGCTCCTCAGAATGACATTGAGCGGGAATCTGTCACGCTCCGCTGAAGGATGGGGGGCGTTTCTCAAGAAAGGCCGCCACCCCCTCCTTGTGGTCCGCCGTTCGACCTGCGATCTCCTGCAAGATGGCTTCATACGACAATGCCTCATCGAGGGATTTTAGCGTGGTTCGATTGAAGGCTCGCTTTGTGAGCCCTATTGCCCTCGTCGGTCCCGCAGCGAGCTTTGTGGCATACTCATGGGCCTCTTGTTGGAGCTCTAAATCGGGAAAGACCCGACTGACTAAGCCGTGCCTTAATGCTTCCTCCGCGGTGAGAGTCTGGCCATCAAAAGCAAATTCGCTTGCCATCGAAAGCCCGAGGATCATGGGCAGAAAGATCGAAGTGCCCGAGTCAGCCGCCAGTCCGATCCGCGTAAAACCGAAGGAAAAACTTGCGCTTTCTGACGCCCAGCGAATGTCCGTCGCCAGGGCAATCCCGAGACCTGCTCCGGCAGCAGGGCCATTGATCGCCCCAATAATTGGCTTTTCAATTGCTCGTAACTTACGAACCACTTGGTTATAGGTGCGCTCCAAGTGATGTCGATAAGGGATCTCTTCCCTCGCCTCCTGGATATTCCTGATGTCCTGACCGGCGCTGAAAATTCTCCCGGAACCCGTAAGAACGACACAACGAACAGAATCATCTTTCTCGGCAGCAGCTAGCGCTGCCAATAACGCATCAACCATGGGTAGGTCGAAGGCGTTTACCTTCGGTCGATCCAGCTTAATGGCCAGCACACCGCCGTCCTGTTCAGCGTAGATACCCATTTTCGTCATGAGTTCTCTCCTTTTGTGCAATTCCCTGGAATAACGCTATGAAATGTGACTTTAAGTAAAAAACCGGGCGCTGGTGCGCCCGGTCAACTTTCTTACAGAGAAAGACCAAAATCTAAATCATCGTCCAATTCATCCACATCATCGTCAATGTCACCGAAATCGAAACCGAATTCAATTTCAATTTCATCTTCCTGCAGACGAATCCAGAGCATAAGGACATGCCCTTCCGGGGTCTCTAACCAACGTACGGCGACGATGGGGGCTTCCTGAGTGAGACCATCCTGTGAGCGAAATTCGAGGAAGATAGATTGTCGCTGCCGCCAAGCGCGATAGCAACGCTCTACCAGCGTTGGTCCGTTCGCGGCTCTTACACGGCAGAAAGCCACTCTCGAAGGGATTGGACCCTCGGTCAAACCAAACAGCCAGGTATCACTGACTAGCTCAAAAGTCGGTGGTGGTCCTTCGATGATCGTGATTTTCTCGGGCTCAGGCATGGTTTCCTCACCGCCCGCAGCTCTGCAGGCGGCGGTATCTTACCATAGATTCTACCCGCTTTTCACAGACATTGCTCGTTCAAAATTCGCGGGGCGCCGCGTGGACTTTAATCGATATCCATGAACGACATTTGTTTTCTTCTCAGGCTCCATTAATGGTTTTTTCAACTGGCGCGGGGCGCTTCCGTCGACAAAGCACCTTTTCGTGGCCAACCCGTACACGAAAGTTTCTTGTCAGACGACACGTCAAAGGAATGAACCACAAAATCTACAACAAACAACTTGAACGTACAGATCACAATAGGTTCAAAACCATGACTCTTTCAAACACACTTATCCGTGGGGGCAACCGCGCACTTGATTTCTTCCTGCGCGTAAAATCCGAAGAGATCCTC
>JAUWDI010000098.1 GCA_030608865.1 Anaerolineales bacterium
GCCGCATTTAGCGCGACTTTCAAATCAATCTCTGAGATGGGCGCCTCGAGAGTGTATGGGCCGATCTGGACAACAGGAACTCGCTCAAGGTAGCGCTTAAGAAGTGCCGGATCGGAATAGATGTCCACCTCTTGAAGGGTATGCGGGACTTCCTTCTCAAGTGAGATCAAGTAGGACCTCACCTCCTCACAAAGGCTGCAATCTTCTTTAGTAAAAAGCGTCACACGTATCATAGGGAATACCCAAGTTCTACCAGATAATCGCGCAGTTGACCCTCGGTTATAAGTCCTATATGGACTATCCGGACCACCCCCTGAGGATCAACGAAGATACTTGAAGGATAGCCGCGGATTCGGTAAAGCTGTTGAACACTTCCGCCAGGATCGAGAAGAAGAGGAAAGGATAAACCGAGTTCGTCACGGAAAACACTTACATCCTCAACAGGTTCGTCGTAATTTAACCCCAGGACGGTGAAACCATCGTCCTTAAACTCTTGATAGCGGCCTTCAAATGTTGGCATCTCCAAACGGCATGGACCGCACCACGTCGCCCAGAAGGTTAGGAGTACCGTTCTTCCGCGGTAGTCGCTCAGGCGGACTTCATTTCCCTCCAGATCGCGCAACGCGAAGTCTGGAGCCTGTGCACCAATCTCTGGTGCAATCCTGCTCACTACCGTTCCAATTTCTGCTGTTTCAGTTACTTCCGGCGCGGCGGTTGATAGAACGTTACTATTAGTTGCTGATTCTGCACCCGGAAAGCCGAGAAACAAGGCCAATGCAAAAGCGATTCCAACGAGTAAACCCACCAGGATGTACGCGGCAATGCGAGAGGAATCTCCCAAACGCATGCTGTACCTAAAGACCGAAGTCGACGAAGAATCCGAATCGCGCTAGCTGCTCGAGCTTACCAGTGAGCAGTAACACGCCCACAATGACCAGGATAACGCCGGTGACAATCGAGATGTAACGGACGACGTTGCTGTATTTACGCATGAGTTCCGCAGCTTGTCCTATCCCTAAAGCCATCAGAAGAAAGGGGATCGCCAAGCCCATTGAATAGGCGCTGAGCAGAATGACGCCCTCCATAATTCGAGCGCTGCTTATCGCCAGTGTAAGCACGGCGCCGAGGACTGGTCCAACACACGGCGCCCAGCCAGCGGCGAAGAAAACGCCCATCAGCGCCGATGAGAAGTAGCCCAATCCGGGGTTAGGCTGCACCTGCCGCCGGGTGTCATAGTTCAGGAAAGGGATGGTGATCACGCCCATTGTGTGAAGTCCAAAGATAATCACAACCACTCCACCAATGCGTGCAATCCAGGTGCGTAGATCATATAAGATGAAACCGATCGCAGATGCGGCAGCGCCAAGCAGTACGAATACGACGCTGAACCCAAAGACAAAAGCCACTCCGTGCGAGAAGGTGGTCCAGCGATTTGCGATGACATCGCCTGAGGGTGATACAGATCGCCCGCCGAGATAGCCGATGTAGGCTGGTACTAGAGCGAGGACGCAGGGCGATAAGAACGACAACAATCCGGCAAGAGCTGCAATGCCAACCCAGTATGGGCTTAAAGTGAGGCCGCTGAGATCCATCGAATCCGTTTCTCCTCCACCCAGAATTCCCCTTATGGTGGTTTCAGCTCGTCCTGAATGTGTGAAGCATACCGCCTTCGCCCCCAACGATCAAGGTAGCAAATCAAAATTGCGCTCACCTGGGTGAAGCAGAAAATCAGGTGAGCTTCACGCTTCTCAACCTGAGGCTGTTTGTTACAACGAATATCGAACTGAAAGCCATAGCCCCGGCGGCAAACATGGGATTCAGGAAACCGAGTGCTGCGCTCGGAATGAGGAGTACATTATAAATCAATGCCCAAAATAGGTTCTGCTTAATGGTACGTAGGGTTCTGCGAGATAAAGTGATTGCTCGCGGTACGCCGCGTAGATCTCCGCTAAGAAGCGTAATTGGAGCGGCGGCAATCGCCACATCCGTACCGGTTCCAATGGCGATCCCAACATCCGCTTGTGCTAGCGCTGGAGCGTCATTGATCCCATCCCCAACCATGGCAACGACCTTTCCCTGGCTTTGAAGATCTCTGACCACTTCTGCCTTCTCTGCCGGAAGCACTTCGGCACGGATGAGGCTGTTCCCCTGGGAATCTTGCGAGTGGAGACCAACCAAAGAACCGATCGCCTGGGCAGTTTGGAGGTTATCGCCCGTTATCATGACGACCTCCAACCCCATATCGTGGAGGTCTGCAATTGCTTCGACCGAACCCTCTTTCACCGTATCGGCAATGCCCAAAATACCGGCTGGTTTACCGTCTACTGCAACAGCAATCACTGTTTTCGCCTGCAACCGCAAGCGCTCTATCTCCCCCTCTAGGCCATCGATGCCCATACCGCGTTCAGCGAGCAGCTTCGGCGAACCGATGACGACCTCCCGCTCTCCCACACTGGCGACTATCCCATGACCAGCAATGGCTTTGAAACCGTCCGGTTCATCTAATGGAATATCCTGAGCTAGAGCCGCTTCGACAACCGCCTCTCCCAATGGGTGTTCGGAACCACGCTCCGCACTGGCAACGAGCTTGAGTAAATCTCTCTCACCCCCATTCCATCCATTCACGATGATGTCGGTGACCGTAGGTTGGCCGCGCGTAATTGTGCCCGTTTTATCCAGAATGACCGTAGTTAAACTACCCGCCCGCTCAAGCGCCGCGCTGGATTTGAATAAAATCCCCATATTAGCGCCTCTGCCGGTTCCAACCATCACTGCGGTTGGTGTAGCCAGGCCCATCGCACAAGGGCAAGCAATGACCAGGACTGCCACCATATTGATCAGGGCACGGGTGAAGGCAGAAGTATCGCCCGTCGGTGGAGGGGCAAGGAAATACCACGCTAAAAACGTAGCTAAGGCAATCCCGATTACGACCGGAACGAAAATCGACGAGACCTGGTCTGCCAGACGTTGAATTGGAGCTTTGCTTCCCTGAGCATCCTCAACCAAGCGAATGATCTGCGCCAGGGCTGTATCCTTGCCGATTTTTAACGCTTCGAACTTGATCCGGCCCAGCTTATTTACCGTTGCGCCGACCACAGGATCTCCAGGTCCTTTCTCTTGCGGAAGAGACTCGCCGGTGAGCATCGACTCATCGACAGTTGTTTTGCCCTCGATCACGACGCCATCAACAGGGAACTTCTCACCCGGGCGAACGACGACGATGTCGCCCACCTCGACTTCTTCTATGGGTATATCAACTTCCAGCCCATCGCGGACAATGCGCGCCGTTCTCGCTTGAAGGCCAAGTAGTTTTTTAATGGCCTCGCTCGTTCTGCCCTTCGCTCGCGCCTCCAGGAATTTCCCCAGGACGATCAGAGTGATAATAACTGCCGAAGTTTCAAAGTATACATGGCCATCGATCAAGCCAAGCATCACCGGAATAGAGTAAAAGTAGGCAGCTGAGGAGCCCATAGCTATCAGAACATCCATGTTAGCTGACTTGTTGCGCAGCGCCTTGTAGGCTCCATCGTAGTATTGCCAGCCAACGTAGAATTGAACCGGTGTTGCCATGGCGAACATCAGCCACGGGAGCCAGTTCGCATCAGCGAGACCCGCGGGTAATAACCCAAAATCTCTAGCCATCGAAAGCAGGAACAGGGGGATCGTGAAAAACAACCCCACCATGAGCAATCGCTTCTGGTGATTGATCTCCTTCTCTCGTGCCGCACGTTCGACATCCTCCACTCGATCGGATGTCTTAAGCGCTTCAAAACCCGCATTGCGGATCACTTTACGAAGATCTGACTGGCTCACCACGGTTGGTATGTATTGGACGCGTACACGCTCAGAAGCTAGATTCGCCGAAGCGCCGACAACGCCGTCGGTTTCAAGCAGGGCTTCTTCCAGCCGGCGTGCGTCATTGACGTCACCCAAACGCTTCAGAACGAAGTCTGCCTCACCGAGGGCGATGTCATATCCTGTTCGCTTGATTCGGGCGATGATGTCCTTTTGATCTACCTTGGCGGGATCGAATTCCACACTCGCTCGCTCAGAAGCTAAATTGACATTCGCAGACTGGACTCCGTCGAGTTTATTCAGGTTGCGCTCGACCGCGGCCACGCAGTTCGCGCAGGTCATTCCAGTAATCGGAAGTGTGAGAGTCTTCTTCGCTTCTTCCATGATTCTCTTTCCCTTTTCTTGTTTATCCCGTAAATATCACTCGGGGCGATCAGCATGGAATTTAAAGATCGCAACGTTCCTCATGCAGGCAAAACAGTTAAACTTTTATCAATCATATAGTGCAATGGAGTGGCGTCATCTACGTCACTCCATTGCGCTTCGATGCTACATTAATCTCATCAATCCCACCGCGATGAATTGACCACTACTATGCTGGCGGGTAATTGATTTCTGTCAGCAGACCCACAATTATTTCTTCCGTCGCTGGGGGCTCAAACTCCACCCTCACACGCCTGTCACTTTGTGAGGCTTCAACGCTCTTCACTCCCTCAAGCTCCCCCACTTCGGTTTGGATCGTGTGCGTGCAGTGACCACATGAGATCCCAGGTACTTCAAACGAAACTGTGCTCATCCTATACCTCCTTGAATACTTTCTCGGATACTGTAAAACTATACTTTCGTCGCTGTCTCATAGACTTCGATGATTTCTTTAAGTACGCGTTCACGCTCTTCCGGGTCATCGCCGCGCACCGCGGTGATCAAACACGAATGTAAATGGTCGTTCAATATATTCGAGCTCACCTTGTTCAAAGCTGCTTCCACCGCCTGGATCTGTCTGAGCAAATCGATGCAGTAGGCATCGTTCTCAACCATGCGCTCAATCCCATGAATATGGCCGGCGATATTTTTCAAGCGGTGAAGTGTATCCTCACGATCCATCATGCACTCCCATCTTATCCCCCCCCTACGGGGGTGGGTCTA
>JAUWDI010000131.1 GCA_030608865.1 Anaerolineales bacterium
TGTCACATCTTCCATATCGAAAACACCCGATTGAGCCAGCGCGGCCGGGGTGAAACGCAATTCGAGATAGCGCACTCGGTCTCGTGCAGCGTCCTCAACAGCTTCAACCGTGATCCGCTGAATGATTTCCGGTGAGCGGAAAAACAAACGGATATTCGTAAATTTTGAAAGGAAATGCTCGGGTTTTTTTTGATCCCCATCGACGATCTGTACGAGCTTTCGTAGAGATTCAATGTCTTTCGGAAGCGGCAGGGAGGCCTCGCGCACAATCTCGGCCATCGTTTCGAGGCGTATTGATCCCTCGAGATGGCGATGGAGGTCAACCTTTGGTAATTCCAGTACCCGTTTATCTATTATTACGGCATGATTCTTCAACTGGCTTCCTTGCCCGCCCTGGAATAGAGCAATGGTTGAGACATCACCTGGAAACATCTTATGCGCAGCGACCGGCAAGGCGAGTGTGCTAGCGCCGGGGTCCGGTCGGTAATCTGGCTTAAGGACTACTTGCGTTTGCGCTTCCGTTTGCGTTTCTTGCCCGGCTTCTTGGTAGTGCTATCGGGCTTGTCATCATCAGCCACCGCCCCCCTGGGAGCAGGCGCCTGCTTCGCAGCTGTTGAAGAACTCGGTGTGGTTCGCAGCCGGAACATGTGGGCAACAACACCAGCCCGAATGGAGGCCAGGAGTACGTTAAAGAGGTCGAATGCCCGGCTCTTATACTGCACAAGTGGATCGCGTTGACCATACGCCTCTAAGCCGATTGAGGTCCTGAGCGCCTCCATCTCCGTGAGGTAATCCACCCACTCTCGATCGCCAACCGAAAGGAAAAGTTCTCTGTGGGCACGCGCTAACGCCT
The DNA here is from genome assembly GCA_030608865.1 of Anaerolineales bacterium. Next base: position 854 of record JAUWDI010000131.1, read on the forward strand.
GGCTCCCCAACACATTGGAGATCGTCTCGCGTGCATCCGCGGATAAGGATGAAAGAGGACCTTGCCCGGCGTATTGATCGAACGCTTCCTGCCCAAGTACGGTTCGTAATTGATCCTGGGACCGCGTTTCCAATTGATCCAACTTCGATCCGGCAAGCCGTGAGGATGCCGCATTCCCAAGCAGTTTTTTCAAGGACTCTTGAGCGCCTTCAAGATGCCGCACAATCTGTTCTGTGAGCTCGTCCGGATCGCGATCCGAGATGAGATTAGCAGCATAGAATGGATAGGTTAGACGGGCGACCTTAACCGATTGGCGCTGGTGTGTTTTCCGATCGAAAAAGCTGCGTTGACCGTAGCTCATCTGGATCAGAAAACGGATTCTCTCCCGCGCATCGAGCGTAGAATTTTCCCGTAGGGCATTCTGCAGATCTGTCTCGATATCACCCAAGATCCGCCCCGAGCGAGCTTCCCACACGTTTTCTATCGCGTTTTGCAGATCTTCTGATGCTTGATCCCAATCGATGGATGCTGAGACACTTGGCTGTAGATTCAAGCTTTCCCCAATCCTGCGTTCAACAGCCTGGATCAAACCGGCCCAGATGCGCAAGCCGAAGCTGGCCTCTACCATCTCCCGGATTCGCCGCTGGAAACTTTGCGGATCCTCGCGCACCTGCTGCAAAGTTTGATCATCCATCTGGATGCGTAAACCTGCTGCTTGCTCGACCGCCTCCAGCAAACCGCGAGGGTCGATGTCTCTCCCCTCTTCTTCGGCTTCATAAATCGCAGCATCAACTGCCATCTCTGCGAATTCGACACGCTGCTCAACCTGGTCATCCAGACGCTCAAGGGCATGGGTCAACTGCTCGTCAACGGCTCGCTGCAAGTGAACTTTATTCGCGTCCAATGACCCTCGAGCGATTTCTACGAGACTCTCTTTTAATTCATCCGCTTGGGAGATACCTTCTAATGGAGCGAGGAGCTCGCTCAACATGAAGGATGGATAGGGTTCATCGCTCTCTAGCCCGATTGTCGGTTGGGTCTCCTCCAGCCAGGCAAGCAGCTTCCAGGGTCCCTCGGGATCGGCAAACGCTATTTGGACATGCTCTTCAACCTCAGTGCGCAGCATCGAGGCGATATCATCGCTTAGACTGTCCTTCGTGAAGACCCGGTTGCGTTGATTGTAGAAAATCTCGCGCTGTTGATTGAGTACATCGTCATAATCGAGAAGGTGTTTTCGGGTGTCAAAATTCGCACCCTCAACCCGAGTTTGAGCTTGTTCGATCGTGCGATTCACAATGTTATGAGCGATCGGAACAGCATCATCGATATTGAAGCGCTGCATCAGATTCGCCACTTGTTCGCCGCCGAAAAGGCGCATTAACTCGTCTCCCAGAGAGAGGAAGAACTGCGAAGAGCCTGGGTCACCCTGCCGGCCTGCGCGACCGCGCAGCTGGTTGTCGATGCGCCGTGATTCGTGCCTCTCCGAACCGATCACATGCAGACCACCCGCATCCCACACGCGCTCGCTATCCTCTATGAAGCGTTTCAGCTGCTCAATTTCTGCTCCGTAGATTCCAATCGCCTCTTCATCCGCCTTCGCCAGTGCCTTGAGGCGCTCACCCAAACTCATGTTCTCAGGATCTTGAACCCCGATCCGCCGCAAAACACGATTCACCGCGGCGAGAATTTCCTCAGCGATCTCGCCGCCGAGTTTGATGTCTACACCTCGCCCGGCCATATTTGTGGCGATGGTCACCGCGCCCAATGACCCTGCCCAGGCAATGATGGCTGACTCCTCATCATGCTTCTTCGCGTTCAAAACATTATGGGGAACCCCACCCTTCAACGCTTCGGTCAGCCTCTCAAGATCAGATGGGGCAAGTTCTAAGATCTTCAATAACCGTTCGAGATTCTCCTCGCGGGTGGGACTGAGCGAGACGTCCAATTCACGAGCGAACGGACGCAGAGTGGGGGATTTAACCTCGGGAAGCGGAGCGTAGAGAGGTTTCAAAGCATCGACCCGCATACCATCATCGGGGATATCATGCGCCTCTAAGTAAGCATCACGGAGGATATGGATATTAGCCAGGGTTTGAAGCGCATCTGCCCGCAGGCGTGATGAGAGACGTTCTGAAAGTTCCACAGAAGTCGTCCCAACGAGGAGCGGTTGGCCTAGTGTGTGCCGCCGCAAGATCTCCAGGGTGACCGCCCGGAGCTTAGCTTCTTCAGTTCGGAAGACGATATCCGGGTAGTCTTTACGGCGCCAAAATACCGGGTTTTGATCCTGGTCATCCACACGAGTGTAGTAGACAAAAGTGCTGCCGTTGTCTGAATAAGCAATTTCATCCAGATCCGTGTCTGGCTGCATGACGATAAATTCTAGATTGGTTGGAAGCGGGACCACATCAACATCGTATATTTTGCTGAATTCCTCGGCTTCCGTTACAGCAGTTCCCGTCATGCCCGCCAACTTCTCGTACATACGGAAATAATTCTGCAAAGTGACCGTGGCATAGGTTACGTTTTCTTGTCGAACGCGAACTCCCTCTTTGGCCTCAACTGCCTGGTGTAACCCGTCGGACCAGCGCCTGCCGGCCATCATGCGACCCGTGAATTCATCCACGATGATTACCCGGCCAGCTTGAACGACGTAGTCTTTATTCCGTTTGAAGAGATACTCTGCACGCAGCCCCTGCTCCAGATGCCCGAGCAATCGAGCCTGCTCCGGAGTAATGTCCTCAGGACGATCTGGATCGCGAATGGGTGTTTTAAGCAGCTGCTCGACGTGGTTCTCGCCAATCTCAGTGAGCGCCACTGTCCGGTCCTTTTCATTGGCCTCAAAATCCTCGGCGTTAAGTTGTTTTACCACTTGGGCCATCTGGACATAGAGTTCGGGATCGTCATGTGATGGACCGGAGATAATCAAGGGTGTTCTGGCTTCATCGATGAGGATGTTGTCCACTTCGTCAAGAATGGCGTAATAGTGCCCGCGCTGCGACCGTGCCTCGAGCGTGCGGGCCATGTTATCCCGCAGATAATCGAAACCAAATTCGTTGTTGGTTCCATAGGTCACATC
>JAUWDI010000178.1 GCA_030608865.1 Anaerolineales bacterium
TTAGCGCTTATTCCGGGTCGATTTCCTTCTCCCTCGGTGGGATGGTCTGTTTCATCCGCTTGAGGCCATACCTTGCAGCTTCAAACACTCCGGCATCACGATGGGCTGCGGTGCAAACGACCATAACGTTTGGTGCGCCCGGCTGTACCTCACCAAGGTGCTGGACAAGGGCCACACCCTCGACTGATGCCCAGCGGTCACGAATTTCCTGAGCGACTTGTTCCATTTGCTCTTCGACCATCGGGCGTTGGGGGGCAGAGGATTGGTGAGGGTTTTCCAGAGGCTCAGCTCGTTCGCTGTGTGCCTGCACGCCCTCGCTCAAGACGCAGGCTGCTCCCGCAGCTGGCGTGATGATTTCCTTTAAGAGGGCATTCATATCTAGCGGTTCCCGAGCAATGCGGAGTATCGTTATCTGGTCGACGCTTCCGCCGCTCACTGGCGGAAAGATTGCCACCTCATCGCCTTCTTTGAGTGGATGGTTATCAAACGCGAATTCGCGGTTCACGGCGAAGATTGCAGAGTTAAACGCCTTGATGAGCTCCGGGTGCTTCTCGCCAAGGAGGCTCTTCAAGTCCTTTACCTGTAATCCGTCAGGGAGCGATACGATCTCTTCCCTCACGCCCGCCAAATCCCGCATCGTAGCAAAATAGAGAATCCGCAACGTCATCCGTTATCCTTTCTAGAGATCCAATCCCCGCGTGCACCGATATTTGTCTCGCGTAGATTACGTTTCGAGGCGCGGGCTGCTTTTCCATTGACTTGATCCAAAACAACAACCAAATTATACCGGGCACTTGTCTCTACATCCAAACAAGGAACCTTGACAGACAAGTATTAGTAATTTACTATATTACTATACTAGCAAATTAGGAGCACTTTATGACCGAAGACTTTACGCTAACAAAGGTCACCAGGAACGGACAAATCACGCTGCCCGCGGCTGTCCGGCAAGCGGCGAATATCGAGGAGGGGGATCTCATCGCAGTAGTTGTTGAGGGGGATACAATCAGATTGAGTCCCCAGAAACTGATCGATAAGAGTCAGGCGTATTTCTGGAGTAAAGCTTGGCAAAAGGGCGAACTTGAAGCCAGCGAAGATATCGGTGCAGGACGCATCCAGGAATTCGGTGATGTTGATACACTTATTGATGCCCTTGAAACCGGCAAAGCTTGATGCGCCTAGTTCTCACCAATCGATTCAAAAAGGGGTATCAATCCCTGGCAACTGATGACCAAGGACGGGTAAATAAAGCCATTCGGCTCATGTCGGATGATCTTCGACACTCCAGTCTGCGCGTAAAACGGATTAAAGGTACACGTGGCATCTGGGAGGCGCGCGCAAGCAAATCCCTGAGGATCACATTCGAGACTGAGGGTGATGCACTATTCTTTCGCAATGTCGGTCATCACGATCAAACACTGAAGAAGCCCTGACGGGAAACGGATGATGAGTAAGAACATCTTCGTAAACGGTCTTTGAACGATAAATATATATGAAGCCTTGACAGACAATCGTCGACTGCTATAATGAGCCCGCCTGCCCGAGGGTGGGCGTTTCTATGATTACGAATGGAGTAAAGCTATGCCTGCTGTCCCCAAGCGCAAGATCTCCAAAGGCCGACGCGATCGCCGACGGACTCACCACGCGCTTAAGCTACGTCACCTAATCAACTGCACGAATTGCGGCGATCAACATCTTCCGCATCATATCTGCCCGAATTGTGGACATTACGCCGGACGAGAAGTGATCGAAATCGAAAGCACTTAAGCCCGATCCACACAAAGCCGTGCTCATTGATGCACGGCTCCTTTTTTAAACCCAAATGCCCATAACACCCGAACGGACTGCCTTTGTTTTTCCCGGCCAGGGCTCCCAGGCAATCGGCATGGGAATGGCCTTGGCTGAAGCCGCCCCCGAAGCGGCGCGGGTTTTCCAGCTTGCCGATGAAATCCTCGGTTACCCTCTATCACAAGTCTGCTGGCATGGACCGGAAGCAGACTTGAATTCCACCCAATATACACAGCCAGCGCTGCTCACACACTCCATCGCCGTGCTCGAGGTATTCAAAGCCAGGCACCCCGGCTTTACGCCAGCCAGCACCGCCGGACACTCTATGGGTGAGTATAGCGCGTTGGTAGCTGCAGGCGTGATATCTTTTAAGGATGGATTACTTCTCACCCGTGAAAGAGGGGAAGCAATGCGCTACGCAGGTGAGATCCACCCCGGGGGGATGTCCGCCGTGATCGGACTTGATGTAACTGAAGTTGAAGTAGCTTGCGAAAAAGCATCAGCGCAATCTGTTGGTACTGTAGCTGTAGCAAACGACAACTGCCCCGGGCAAGTCGTCATTTCCGGAGATGAAAATGCGCTTGCGCTCGCTCATGATCTTCTGGACAACGCCGGTGCACGCAAGGTCATCCGCCTAGCAGTGAGCATCGCCGCACATTCCCCTCTGATGATCCCTGCTCAGGATCGCTTAAACGACGCAATCACAGCTACATCGTTCAACGACGCTCTCATTCCTGTCGTAGGCAACGTATCAGCCAAGCCGCTTACTTCAATCGAGGAGATCAGGGAAGACCTGAACGCTCAACTCACTTCCCGGGTTCGCTGGACAGAGTCGATCGGGTGGATGGCACATTCGGGTGTAGATACTTTTATCGAAATGGGTTCGGGAACCGTTCTCAGTGGACTGCTGCGCCGAATTGATGCTCAAACGCGAGGAATCTCCCTCGATTCTCCACCGACCTGGGACACGATATAAGTTGAATTGACCCTCCTATGCTTCGGAAAATTCTCTACTCCGCCATTTTACTGCTGGCAATCTTCTTCGTAGCTCAAAACTTTAACGAGCTCAAACTCATCCTCGTTGCTTTCAGCCACAGTGACGGCCGGTGGTTAATCGTCGCCGTGCTAGCCCAACTCTTGTGGTTGGTAACCATCGCCG
>JAUWDI010000075.1 GCA_030608865.1 Anaerolineales bacterium
AGAATCTGAGGGTTCACAACCATTCCCGCGCCCATTACACAAATTGTATGGGGTTGGATGATTCCCGAGGGGATCAGGTGGAGTTTAAAGAGTTGGTCGGCAACAGTAACGGAATGTCCGGCGTTGTCCCCGCCATTAAAGCGGGCGACGATATCCGCATCCCCGGCGAGCAAGTCGATAATCCGACCCTTGCCCTCATCCCCCCATTGCGATCCAATAACGATGTCAAGCGGCATTTCCCACCTCGGAGGCAGTATAGCATGGCGTCGGTAGCGACGCCGGGTCCGAAGTTGTCACCTTTCGAGTATTGGATTGTAAATCTCGATCGCTATTGTTCGTTGAACCCCGAAGGGGCTATAATCGAAGCACAGGGTCTATAACGTGATAACAAGACGGTTAAAAAACATCCTTCTCTTTGCGAGCATCTTGGCGGGATTCCTTTGGATAGCTTATCCAAGGGCAGCGGTTCGCGCCGAGGTCAGTCCCAAACCTGTTCTCCAACCCACCCCTTTTCTCACCCCCACTCCGCGCCAGGATGGCAAGATCATTTATATTGTCCAAGTGGGAGACTCGCTCTGGCGTATTGCCGCTATTGCCAGTATCACACTTGAAGAACTCATGGCGATGAATGGAATTCAACCGGGAGATTACATAACGCAAGGAATGGAACTCGAATTGGGCGTAGGAGGACCGGCACTGGCGACTGCTGCGCCCGGCGACGCCCAAGCGACGCCAACACAGGATATCTTGACGCCGACGCCGGTCGTTGGAACCGCCGAAATTTGCATACTGCTCTTTATGGATGAGAACGGTAACGGGCGGCTCGAAGAGGGAGAATTGCCTCTCTCAGGTGGACAGATTAGCGTTGTTGATGTCAATGGCATCGTGGCCGGCGAAGTCACAACGGAGGAATTAATCGAAGAGGATCCAGTCGGCCATTGTTTCCCGGAATTAACGAACGGTGATTACAATGTCAGCGCAGCGGTTCCTCCTGAGTACAACCCTACAACGGGTTTGAATGTACCTGTAACTCTAAAACCAGGAGATATCAAGTATCTCCAATTTGGTGCGCAACCGAGCTCTTCCATTGGCGGGTCGCTCAACACTGATGACGGGGGTCGATCGACAGTTTTAGGTTTTATTGGTGTGCTCTTTCTCCTCTCTGCAGGAGGGTTGGGATATTACGCCTCACGCATGTCCCGCCGAACCCCGCGGTCTTTGCGATAAAGCACCTGGAAATTAAATCCAAAGCTATCGGTGATTACGAATGTCCAGATGCCTGTCTGATATTTGAATGTGTCGGGGTCTCATCTGAGTTCCGTAACTCGGCAAATAGTGATTAAATAGGGCATAATTATCCTTTGATTGGTTATCTCACGCGCGCAAGGTGTTTTAGGAGTGGCAAGGCAGTGCAGTGAGCATAGCCGGCGAGGCAATTAATGTTCCAGAAGCGGAATAGGCGATCACTCAAACAAGCCCTTGACCGAGCGGGCGACTCGGATCTACGCGGCCTTGAAGCAGATGTAGCCGAGAGGCAGGAGAGAGTTGCTCAACTTCAGTTCGAACTCTCCGACATGCAGGCGGAATTGGAGCGTTTCGAACGCCAGTATGAGGCCCAGGTTGGATCATTCCAACTGCGTTTGATATCGTTAGAGGCGGAAGTAGAACAAGCCCGCCTGCGTGCCGCACATCGGGCGCAGTGGGGAGATGGTGCGGACTCCCCCGATTTCAACGCCGATGTCGTTGAGCAATTTCGCCGGACCTGGGCGCCGCGCGAGAAGCCGGCCGAACCCCAACCACCAGCGCCAGTGTCCGAAGAGACGAAGGCGGAACTCAAGCAACTTTTCCGCACCCTCGCAAAACGCTTCCATCCGGATTTGGTCACCGACCCTGAAGAAAAACGCCGGCGGGAGAAGGTGATGGCGCAGATAAATGATGCATACGCTGCCCAAAATCTATCAGCAATGAAAAAGCTGGCACAGAAGCCAGACCGCCCCGAAGCACCCGCGGACAAGACTCGTGAGCAAATAATGGTGGATCTAAAGGCCGAGATCGTACGCCTCGATCGCGTAATCTTGGCCATAGATAGACAACTACAGGATTTGATCAACTCTCATACCGTTCGCTTGATGCTCGAGGTCAGCATCGCCGAGAGGAACGGGACCAATCTATTAGCTGAAATGGCAGCGGACATACGAGCAGATATCGCAAGGCTTGAGGTTGAGCTTGCGTCGCTCGTGTAGGAATTGAAAGCCAACCATCGAAAAAGCAAATCGCCGGGGTTAAAAAAAAGGGCTGACCCAAAAGTGACATCTGGGCAGCCCTATGTCGTGTCTACAATTTTCAGTTTTACGTCAGTGCGGCAACCGGTTTAGGCCGGAGTAGATCTCATGATCTGAGATTCATTTAAGCCCAAGTTCTTTATAGATACTGGCGACATCGGCGTATTCTGCGATCAGGTTTAGGAAAGTCTTCATTTTCTCAGGTTGTCCCAGGCGAGTCTTTCCTATGGACCTCTCAATAATCTCGATCGTCTCCATGGTGTTTTCTTTAACCAACAGGATGGGGACGCCGAGACTCTCTGCCTGTTGGATGATCAGCGGGCTGGGCCGTAGATTGCCGGTGAGAATGAGGACGACGGTTGATGTTTCAAGCGCAGCGAGTTGAATATCCGTCCGGTCTCCTCCGGTGATGACGGCCTTATTCTTGTAGCGGCGGAAGCGGGAGAGCGCAGCGTCGGCCGTCATCGCGCCGACCGTGATCGTCTCCGCTAAGGCGTCCGGATCCAACCCCTCCGTCAAGACTTCGGCGGTGAGTAAATTTACGAGTTCTCCAACACTGAGTGCCGAGAGTCGGGGTACGACCGGCAGGACTCCAATAACGGAAATGCCCTTCGCCTGGAAATAGGGGAGAGCATATTCATCGACAAATGAGCGGTTGCTCTCAGGAACCTGGTTTATCAGCACGCCCAGAAGCTGCTCGCCCAGGCGAAAACGGGTGGCGAGGACGTCGTCTATGAGGCGCATGTCACCCCTAAAGGGAGCGATTACCAGCGCCGGCGCACCGAGCTCTTCCGCGACGCATAAGTTTGAAAGTCCCATGGCATAGCCCTCGCGTAAACTGGCGCCGCCCTCGAGAAGCAAGACATCTTTCCCTTTCCCCGCAGTTTTTACAGCCTCGTGGATATCGCTCACGAGATTATGCTCGCTGAGATCCTTGAGGCGCTCTCGCAGCGTCGCATCAGTGATGATGATAGTCGAAGCCTTTAAAGGATCGCCATCTAAACCCAATGAGCTGTGGACGAAGACGGCATCTTCGTCTGCCAATTTACCGTCGGGAGTACGCCAAGGCTGAGTGCTCACAGGTTTCATGTACCCCACCTTGTATCCATCAGATTGCAACATTTGTCCAAGAGCGAGACAGACGGCAGTTTTGCCAGAGTGCGGTTCGACGGAAGTGATATACAAACATTTCATTTGAAACTCCCTGGTGTGTCCACTTTCTCGGGGGAAGATTTACTTTCAGTATTAAGAAGGATCAGGCGCATATCGAGCGCAACCCCTCCGCGGCCTTCTTCATACACTATAAAGGGGTTGATATCGAGTTCGGCGATTTCCGGGAAGTCCAGGACGAGTTGGCCGATTCGGAGCAATGCTTCTATTAAAGTCTCCTTATCAACGGGCGGCTCGCCGCGGACGCCGTCGAGCAGGGCTTTAGCGCGGATCTCGGTGAGCATCTGCGCAGCTTCATCGCGCGAGAAGGGTGCGATTCGGAAGGAGGCGTCCTTAAGCGCCTCTACATAGATACCACCAAGACCGAATGTAACCAGAGGGCCGAACTGGGGATCGCGATTCATGCCGATGAGGATTTCTAATCCGGAGGGCACCATCTTTTGAACCTGACACCCCCATAAACGCGCTTCCGGGAGGTAGCGCTGCGACCGATATGTGATCAAATCGAAAGCGTCGCGCACATCCGTTGCATTCTGAAGGCCGACTTTTACGCCGCCTACGTCGGTTTTATGCAGGATATCGGGCGAGGCGATTTTTAAAACAACGGGATAGCCCATATCCGCCGCGATCTCGACCGCCTTCTCAGCTGTTTCTGCAATCTCTGAAGGGGGCGCTTGAAGCCCATAAGCAGTGAGGATCGACTTCGCTTCCGCATCCCCGATTGAAAGCCTGCCCTCATTGAGGACACGGTCTATCGTCTCGCGCACAGCCTTCTGATCGACATCGAAACTCTCGAAACTGGGCAAAGGTCTTGCGCGATATTCCCGATAATGGCTCATCGCCTGGAGCACCATCGCCGCGCGCTCTGGGAAAGCGAAGTTGGGAACGTTGTGTTTTGCCATGTATTCAATACCGGCCTCGACCCGAGCTTCGCCCATGAAGGAAGCTAAGATGGGGATGTCGACTTTCGCGCTGATTTCGGCGATCACCTCGGCGGTTTCTACGATCTCGGTCATGGCTTGCGGCGTAAGGATGACGAGAATACCGTCGACCGACGGGCTCTCGATGACCTGCTCAAGGGCAAAGCGGTAGCGGTCGGCGCGCGCATCTCCCAGAACGTCAATGGGGTTAGCTGCGCTGGCCGCGTCGGGTAGAAACTGTTCGAGTGCCTTTATGCACTCTGGTTTAAACCTGGCGAGTTTTAATCCGGCTCGTTCCAGCGCGTCTGTTGCCAGGATGCCAGGACCGCCCGCGTTAGTCACGATCGCAATCTGATCGCCTTGAAGGGGGCTAAGATAGCCGAATGCCCTGGCCATGTCGAACAAGTCCTGCAGGGAATGAGCCCGAAGGACGCCCGACTGTCGGAATGCGGCTTCGTATGCTTGTTCAGACCCTGCCAGCGAGCCCGTGTGAGAACTCACGGCGCGGGAGCCGGCTTGCGTTACGCCGGATTTCAGCGCCACGATCGGTTTGATCTTCGAGACCTCGCGCGCCACGCTGATGAATTCCTGCCCATCGGGCAGCCCTTCCATGTAGGAAAGGATGACGTTCGATGTTGGATCTTTCGCCCAAGCGCGCAGCAGATCGGTCTCGCTAACATCAGCTTTGTTTCCCAACGAGACGAATTTACTCAAGCCCAACCTGCCGGCTTGCGCCCAATCGAGGATTGCAGTTCCTAACGCGCCAGACTGGGACATGAAGTCCATTGGGCCCTGCGGGGGCAGGCCGGCGGAGAATGAGGCGTTCATCGGAATTACAGTATTGATCACACCCAGGCAGTTCGGACCGATCAGGCGGATGTTGTATTCGTTGGTGATCTCAATAAGCTCTTGCTCCCGCTCGAGCCCATCCATGCCCGCCTCACGGAAACCGGCGCTGATCACGATTACCGCCGGGATTCCTTTCTCGCCGCAAGTACGCATCGCCTCGGGTACCAGAGGGTACGGGATCACGATGACGGCCAGATCGATTGGGTCCGGGATATCTGAAACAACGGGAAATGCAGGAAGACCAAGGATTTCGTCGGCCTTGGGGTTAATCGGGTAGACTTTGCGGCCA
>JAUWDI010000126.1 GCA_030608865.1 Anaerolineales bacterium
ATTAGGTTATGGAGCTTTTCTAGCTCCGATCCTTCTTGGTATTCCTGTCTACTTTTCAATCCGGAAACGCCGTGGGGATTGGGTCCAGGTACCCTGGCTTCGAGTCGTTTCGTTGGAAATCGCTCTCTTCGCTGCCCTGGCACTAATGTCAACTCTCAGCGGAATGGGGCTAGCCGAGGCGGAAGCAGGCTCTGGCGGGGGCATCGTGGGCTGGGGGCTTGCCCGGCTTACGGGTGACATTTTTGGCGGCTTCGGTCGGATTCTTGTGCTAGGTTTGATCTTTCTCGTTTCTCTGTTTCTTGGGGTGGGGGATTTCCTCAAGCGAACGATCGACGGGTTAGGGTCTTCTACGATTGGTAGTACTCCACCTCTGACGGATAGAGAAACTTTTGCTGAGATAGAAACTTCGAAGGTACAGCAAGATTCGCAAAAACCAGTGAAAGCACAGTCTGTTCGCCGGCTCCCGCGGGAGTTCCGGAAGAACTTCCAGGTTGCACAAACCACGGATGAAAAACCAAGCCAATCCACAAAACGTGATCCACGGCTGCCAACGCTGGATATTCTCGATCATGAGAAAAAAGGCTCCGTTACGTCAAAGGAGATTAATCTTGCTGCAGGTCTAATCGAAAAAACGCTGGCAGATTTCGGCTTGCCAGCACGGGTTGTTAATTTTCGAACCGGACCTTCGGTGACGCAGTTTGCAGTCGAGCCCGGGTATGTCGAACATGTAGGTTCGGACGGTGAGGTTCACAGACAGAAAGTGCGGGTTTCTCAGATATCTGCTCTCGCGAATGACCTGGCTCTGGCCCTCTCCTCTCCACGCCTGCGTATCGAAGCCCCGGTTCCTGGGCAGGCGTACGTGGGCATAGAGGTTCCAAATCGCAAGCCTTCAATAGTCCGGCTGCGGCCGATATTGGGAACGGATACCTTTCAGTCGATCTCATCTCCGTTAGCCTTGGCGTTGGGCAGAGACGTAGCTGGCGCAGCGGTCGCCACCGACCTGACGGCAATGCCGCATCTTCTCATCGCCGGGACGACAGGGTCCGGAAAGTCAGTATGCATTGCCTCGGTCGCTGTTTGTCTGGCGATGAACAACACGCCGGAAGACATGCGTCTGGTGATGATCGATCCGAAAATGGTTGAATTGATACGCTTTAATGGGCTCCCTCATTTGCTGGGCAAAGTTGAGACAGAGTTGGAGCGAATTGTTGGAGTGTTGCGCTGGTGTACAGTTGAGATGGATCGGCGCTACCGGCTCCTGGAGTCCACCAAAGCGCGCGATATCGAAATGTACAACCAGAAAACAAGACGTAAGAAAGATATCGAGCGTTTACCGCGCATCGTTGTCCTGATCGATGAGCTGGCGGATTTGATGATGATGGCGCCGGATCAGACGGAGCACACGCTCGTCCGGCTGGCACAGATGGCGCGCGCGACGGGGATCCATCTCGTCGTCGCTACCCAGCGACCAAGTACAGACATTCTAACGGGTTTGATCAAGGCGAATTTCCCCGCCAGGATTTCCTTTGCTGTCGCCTCCGGCATTGATTCACGTGTCATCCTCGACACTTCTGGCGCTGAGACGCTGCTGGGGAAGGGTGATATGCTCTTCCTCTCCCCGGAAGCGAGCGTTCCGGTTCGCCTGCAAGGGGTTTATATGACCGATGGGGAAATCGAGCGGTTAAAAGCTTATTGGCAGGAAGAACTTGGTGAAGAATCTCCTGAAGCTGAAGAAGCACCATGGGAAGAACTGCTTCACCGCCAGGCTTCTCTTGGGGATCAAGATGAGATTCTTGAACAGGCTATCGAATTAGTGAGGCAACGCAATGAAGCCAGCGCCTCACTACTCCAGCGCGGCCTGAAAATTGGCTACCCAAGAGCGGCAAGATTGATGGACCAATTGGAAGAACTAGGCGTTGTTGGCCGCCCGCAGGCTGGTGGAAGAACGCGTGAGGTCTTTATGGGGACTGATGAAGACTCATCACATCCAGCTAACGAAGATGAGGAAAATGAAGACTCGACTTGACCACAATAATATCTACGGTTAGCATACCTTTCGGAAATCCTGAGTGAGGTGGGAATATAGCGTATGGATGAATCTACACAACAAGAAAAAATCACTTTAACGGATGCGCTTCGGGTCCGATTTAAGAAAATTCTCGACTGGGTCGGCGCCTTCCTTAATGGATTAGGGATCACTCCGAATACATTAACGATATCAGGTTTAGTAGGAAACTTGATCGGCGCGTATTTCTTGGCCATTGGGTCCTTTATGGTTGGCGGATTTATTCTGCTCGCAATGGGAGCAATCGATGCGCTCGATGGGACCATGGCGCGATTGCGGGGTGAGCCGAGCGACTTCGGAGCGTTTGTTGATTCGGTCACCGATCGATATTCAGAATTTGTCATATACGCTGGGTTGCTCTTCTACGCTGTCAACGAATTGAATTTAGCCCTGGCGATGCTGGTGTTTGCAGCAACAGCAGGGTCTGTTATGGTTTCTTACATTCGCGCACGAGCGCAGAGCCTGGGGTATGAGGCGAAGGGGGGCATGTTAACCCGCTTCGAGAGGTTTATCATCCTTATCCCTAGTTTAATATTTGGTTACCCATGGATTGGTGTATCTATAATCGCAATTCTCGCAAACATCACCGCTCTTCAGCGAATTTTCAGCGTCCGCCGACAAGCACGTAAAGGATAATCCCATGTCGTTCGACCAATACGGAATCCATCTAGGATTCCTATATCTTCGTTACTATGGCTTGATCATCATGTTCGGGGTCGTCATGGCCACGTACCTCGCCCGTTGGATGCTCCGTCAGATGGGAGAGGACCCCGAGATTGTATGGGATGCACTGACATGGGTGCTGATCTTTGGCGTCATCGGGGCACGTCTTTACCACGTATTAACGCCATCGCGTTATTCCGGGATCACAACTGCGGATTATTTACAGAACCCGTTAATGATCCTCACTACGTGGGAAGGCGGATTGGCCATGCCGGGAGCGATCATCGGCGGGGTTCTGGGCATGTATATCTTTTGCAAGCGCAATAAGATAAAGATGGGGACGCTGCTCGACGCCGCCGCCCCTGGAATTGCCTTAGCCCAGGCAATCGGCCGCTGGGGAAATTACATTAACCAGGAGCTTTATGGCCCCCCAACCGATCTTCCCTGGGGGATATTTATTGCGCCCCAGAATCGCATTCGGGAATATACGGCTTTTGAGTATTTCCATCCGCTCTTCCTGTATGAGTCCATCTGGAATTTGCTCAATATGTTCTTTCTCCTTTGGATATGGCGTAAATTCGGCGATCGTTTGAAATCCGGAGATCTCTTCCTGGTGTATTTGATCACGTATCCGCTTGGCCGGCTTTTGCTGGAATTTATTCGCTTGGATTATGTTCCGCTTTTTGGGATCAATTTCAACCAAGGATTTATGCTTCTTATCGCCATTGGTAGTGCCTTGGTTATCTTCCTGCGCCATCGCAAAGGGAGTACCGCTTAATATTTGATCTGCGGGAAGAGTCTACTGTCCACACCGCACCCACACTATTAATATATCGTAGGGGCCGACCCGTGTGTCGGCCCGTTCTCAATCCATTTCACAATAAGTCAGCTATTAGTTATTAGCACTTTGGGAGCACACTTGGGTGCTCCCCTACAATTCTCTGAACGTGGTGGGGTCGGCCCATCGGTATCATACATCCAACCTCCCGCAGGTTTAAAACCTGCGGGAGGTTTTATCATGCGAGCAAAAGCAGACCTACCTGACTCCAGAAAATCCAGTAACCTATTGATGCACAGGAAGCTGCGCGGTCAGAACGCCCTATTCTGGAGTGCGCAAGCTCTGCTTGCGGGTTCTGGCGAAGCTTCGAGCAAACCCGGTTTTGTTTGGGACGGAAGGATGATTGAAGGTTCGTGGAAGAACTTGCTATAATGCGCCGAGTTAAGTGATGAGTAGTATCGAAGCTAATTCCCTTTGTAAAATGTTTGGGACCTTCACGGCAGTGGATGATGTGTC
>JAUWDI010000100.1 GCA_030608865.1 Anaerolineales bacterium
ATTGTTTCAGCCAGTTCTATCTGCTTTCCATCGACTTGTGCTAACCCTTCGATGAATTTAATCGTCGCCGGTGGCACATCAAAGCCTTCGGCCAGCGTTGAGCGAACCGCCTGGAGGACGGTTGCGGAAGCGTGCCTAACGGCATTTCCGGTCACATAGGTTTGGCGCGAGGCGGTCGTGGGTCCGCCATCCGGTGTTAAACCGGTATCGGAGAGTAAGATACGCACCTTATCAGGAGGAAGGGTAAGTTCCTCCGCAGCGATCAACTGGAGGACAGTCATTAACCCCTGCCCCATATCAGCCGAGGAGGTGCGCACTTGCGCCGTTCCATCGGGATAGAGTTCCACCTCTGCAGACGCCTTATCAGGCGCTCCTCCACCAAGCCCCGTATTCTTAAAGGCGGCGGCGATGCCCCAGGCGCGGCGATGGTTGGGTTGTCCTGAAACGATTTTCGCCTCGAATTGGTTGCCTTCCGGCGAGATTCTGTGAAGCTCATCTTCAACCCGGTCGATGCACTCCAGCAACCCAACACTTTCCCCCAGTAATTGACCTGTATTGGTGACGTGACCCACTTGCAGTGCGTTCTTACGCCGGAGTTCAACAGGATCGATCTTAAGTTTGCGCGCCAGTTCATCCATGAGCGACTCAACTGCGAAGCATGACTGCGTTACACCAAAACCCCGGAATGCACCTGCCGGGGGGTTATTGGTGTACATTGCGAAGCAATCCGCCCGAACATGGGGGATGTTATAAGGACCTGTCGAGTGAGTTGTCGCCCGGGTCATCACTTTCTCCCCGAGGGATGCATATGCACCTGTATCTCCGAACAGCTCGGTCTCGACTGCCGTCAACGTACCATCCTGTCTGGCTCCAATACGAACGCGAATCTGCGTTGCGTGCCGCTTGGGATGCACAAGCAGACTTTCCTGCCGGTTGAAAAGGATCTTCACGGGTCGATCACAGGCTTTCGCAAGCAAAGCAGCATGGATCTGCCCAGCGATATCTTCCTTGCCGCCGAATCCACCCCCGATCGGTGTCCCGATCACGCGCACATGCTCATCCGGCAAGCCCAGGCTGCGAGCCACCTGTTCTCGATCGGCATATGGAATCTGCGAACCAACATAAATCTCCATTCGCCCGTTTGTTGATGGAACTGCGATACTGCATTCAGGCTCAAGGAAGACGTGGTCGTTGGGCGGTGTGTGAAATACTCCTTCGAGGTTGATATCCGCACCTTCAAACCCACTATCTACATCACCCTTCCGCACCTCGATGTGTTTTAGTAAATTGCCACCATCATGGACTTTTTCAGCTGAGGCTTCATTCGCAGAGACCGGATCCACCACGACCGGCAGCGGATCAAACTCCATCTCGATCACCGACAAAGCCCTCTCCGCATCATCAAGTGTCTCCGCAGCGATGAGCGCGACGGCGTCACCGACATAGCGAACCTTCTCGCCTACGCCGACGAGGATGGGCCAATCCTTAATAACCAGACCATGATTACGGTCCCCGGGGATGTCCTCCGCAACGAGCACAGCCACGACACCTGCGCTATCAATCGCCGCCTGGATGTCTAACCGTTTAAGAATTGCGTGAGGTACTCCCGCCCGCAATACTCGTCCAACAAGCGTTCCTGGGAATTGAAGGTCATCGGCAAATCGAGCCGCCCCGGTTACCTTCTCAAAAGAATCCGGTCGCGGCTGTATATGACCGACCGCATTTGTACTCTCTGATTCTTCCAACGCCAGAGGAGGGATAGGCTCACCTGTGCTCATCATTCTGGCGGCTGCCTGGACAGCCTGGATAATCGTCGGGTAGCCGGCACAGCGGCAGAGCGTATCCTTCAAGGCACCCCGGATCTCCATTTCACCGGGGGACGAGTTCTTCTTTAATAGCGCCGCGGCTGTCATGATTTGTCCCGGCATGCAGAAGCCACACTGCAAGGCACCATATTGGACGAAAGCCTCCTGCAGTGGATGCAGATGACCATCCTGCGCCAATCCTTCGATCGTTATGATCTTTCGTCCATCGGCTCGCTCTGCTGGATAAACGCAGGAGAGAATCGGAGCGTCGTCGATCATAACCGTACAGGCGCCGCATTCCGCCTCGCCACACCCGATCTTCGTACCGGTCATCCCCAGACGTGTCCGGAGAAGATCAGAGAGCATCCCCCCGGGGAGAACTTCGATCTCCTTTTCCACTCCGTTTATCCAGAATTTCATCGTTTCACTCTCTCAGCCCAAGACCAATACATAGGTTTCATTCGTGTTTGCTCACAGCCCGTTCCCATGCCTCCGTGATCGTGCGCTGGAACAGCGTCGGCAGGATATGTTCCCGATAAGCCTTCGTCGATCTGTGTGGGCTAGTCCGTAATTTCACCTCTTGAAGCAGCTGTTGAACCGCGCTCTGATTATTATCAGAATCAAAAGACTGACCACGTAAGACCGCCTCAGTCTTCAGCGCCCGCAGCGGCCGCGGCCCAGCCGGTCCAACAGCAATTTGAAGTTCCTCAATTTTTCCGCCGCTCCCTCGTCGCAGCCAGATTCCCATATTCAATATCGCGATCGCCACACCCTGAGGGCGCATGACTCGCTTGAATGCCGAGCCTTCTCCTTCACCGGACAGCGGAACGCGAAAAGCGACGATAATCTCTCGTGAACGGTCAAAGCTGGGTCGACCTGGTCCCTCGAAGAGATTCTCAACAGGAACCCACCTTCGCTCCTTCGTAGAAGCGAGCTGGGCTTCCGCCCTCAGGCTTATCAGTGCGATTGTCCCATCACCCGCTGGAAGCGCATGTCCCACATTGCCTCCAAGCGTTGCCACATTACGGATCTGGGTGCCCCCGATGAGCCCACATGCTTCAGTGAGTCCTTGAGCGTGCTTTTGGGTGCTGGCATCCAGAATAATTTCATAAAGCGACGCAGCTGCGCCGATGTGAAGGAAATCATCCTGTTTTTGAATCGCCGTCATTTCAGGAATTTGTGTTACGTCGACCAATGTGTTAACCGCTGAATGCCGGCCTTGCTGGAGATCGAGCAAAAGATCGGTGCCGCCGGCGACGACAGCGGAGCGATCGGGTTCAACACCCAGCGCTTCCAGTGCATCTTCGACGGTTGAGGGTTGCAGATACTTTTTCCAAAGAGCCATATTCGCTTCTTCTGAGAGGATTGAGGATCCGGTGGCACTTTACGGTTAGCGAGGCTGCTTAACGCCGGTCACAGATCCACTCTGTGAACGACCACCAATCCGAGGTTCACTGATTCTAGCATCTGGCAGGTCGCGTTTCAAGACCCTTAAAGAATCTCGCCGCCCGGACGGCGATGGAGATAACGCCCCATCCCCGCCTTACCCTGCCATTTGCCTTCATCTACAATGAGTTGTCCACGCAGGAAGACCTTCTCCGGGTACCCCTTCAATTGCCATCCTTCGTAGAGATTGTAATCCGTACGATGCTGGGCGAATTCCACTCCGTAGGTTAATTCACGGGCTGGGTCCCAGATCACGACGTCAGCATCCGATCCAGGCAAGAGTGCGCCTTTCTGCGGATACAGCCCGAAGATCTTCGCTGCGTTCGTGCTTGTTAACGCGACGAACTGGTTAGGAGTGATTTTCCCTTGTCCGACACCATACGACCAGAGAATCGGCATTCGATCTCCAACACCGGGAAGACCATTCGGGATTTTCGTGAAGTCATCTGCGCCCAGTTCCTTCCCGGGGATCTTAACGCTCTTCCCCTCGTACTGAACTGGTTTGGTCCCATCGTAGAAGAAGGGACAATGATCCGTCCCGATGGTTTGCAATCCGCCATCCGCAATCCCGTTCCATAGAGCTGCATTGTCTTGCTCCGTCCGCATCGGGGGAGAGCAGATCCATTTTGCGCCTTCATCTCCGCGCAGATTCTCAATCGTAAAAAAGAGATAGGGAGGGCAGGTCTCTCCCATCACCGGAGTGCCGCGTTGGCGTGCGTAGCGAATCTGATCCAGTCCGCCAGCTGTATTGACATGCACGATATAGAGAGGCGATCCGGCTTGCTCTGCCAGCGCGATCCCGCGCAAGACCGATTCGACAGCGCCCCAAGACGGTCGTGTGAGCGCGTGCCATTCAGGCGAAGTATGCCCTGCTGCAAGCGCCTCATTGGTTAGTATCTCGATCACATCTCCATTTTCGGCATGCATCATCGTGAGCATCCCCTGCTCGGCCCCCAGGCGCATAACCCGGAAGATCTCTCCATCTTGGAGTCGGAGACGCCCGTTATAGGCCGTGAACACCTTCAATGTCGTAACCCCTTCGTCGAGCAGCGCAGGGATTTCTGCCATGACGTCATCATCCAGGTTGGTGATATTCATATGAAAGCCGAAATCGACCGCCGCCTTCTCATCTGCTTTGCGATGCCAATTTTCGATTGCCTGCCGCAGCGTAGGCTGATCTTGCGGCACAAAATCCATCACTGTTGTCGTCCCCCCAAATGCTGCCGCCTTGTGCCCTGTGTAGTGATCATCGGAGGAAACCGTATCGAACATCGGCAGGTCGAGATGCGTGTGTGGGTCGACGCCTCCGGGAAAAACGAGTTTTCCCTCCGCGTCGATGATTTCGGCATCATCTGCGTCGATGTCTTCCCCAATTGCTGCGATCCGCTCATCGCGGATGAGCAAATCCGCTCGAATTACTTCACTGGCGGTGACCAGCGTTCCCGACCGAATGATTATCGCCGTCATTGATCTTCCTCTCTGTTCCTGGTGGGATGATTCAAGGTTTCTGGCCTCCCAATTTCAGATTGGGCGGAGAAGCCACCACCATTCTCCGATCGCTCACGTATGAGCTTCCACAAACGATCACGCTCATCGGATGGGGGAACTCGCAAATCACGAACATCGTTCGCCTGCGTCAAGCGCTCGCCGGTCGTATA
>JAUWDI010000202.1 GCA_030608865.1 Anaerolineales bacterium
GGCAATTGCAACCCCATCATAAGTGCTCGTACCTCGTCCTACCTCATCCAGGATCACCAGGCTGCGATTAGACGCATTGTGTAGAATATTCGCCATCTCAACCATCTCGACCATGAAGGTAGATTGGCCGGCATGAATTTCGTCCTGTGCACCGATCCTTGTGAAAATCCGGTCGACAATTCCCAGTCGAGCCTGTTGAGCAGGCACGAAACTTCCCATCTGGGCCATTAACACGATCAGCGCAACCTGTCTTAAATACGTCGATTTGCCGCTCATATTCGGACCGGTTATCACCCGGATTCGTTCTCCATCTTCAAACTGGATGTCGTTTGGAATGAAACGCTTCCCTGGGATAAGTTCCTCAACTACCGGGTGCCGTCCATCCTGGATGTCGAGAGCGTCACCAACGGATAAATCCGGCCGGACAAAACCGCGGTGAGCAGCCACTTCTGCAAGAGCGCTCACAACGTCCAACCGGCCCATCGAGCGGGCGGTCTTTAATAATCGTGCCGCCTGGTCTGCAATTTGTGCGCAGATCTCATGGAAAATCTCTCTTTCTACTTCTCTGATTTGCTCCTCAGCCGTCAATACTTGAGATTCGTATTCTTTCATCTCCGGAGTTATGTAGCGTTCGGCGTTAACAAGCGTCTGCTTGCGAATGTAATCCTCCGGGACTCGTTCGCTGTTCGTTTTCGTAACTTCTATGTAGTAACCGAAGACCTTGTTGTAGCCGACTTTAAGATTCTTGATTCCCGATCGTTCCCTCTCAACCAACTCTAGGTTTGCGATCCAGTCGCGTGCGCCGCGCGAGGATTCGACCAGATCATCCAGCTTCTCCGAGAACCCGGACCGTATCACACCAGATTTCCCAAGGGTCGCAGGAGGGTCCTCGCTAATGCTGCGTTGCAGAAGATCAAAGATATCCTCGCAGGCGTCGATGCCTGCGAGGATACCCTTGATGGCTTTTAGTTCAGAATGCTGCAATATCCCTTCTATCTGAGGGATCTTTTCAAGGAGAGCTTGCATAGCCACCAGATCACCTGGCTTGGCGACACCTGCACTAATGCGATTTGTAAGCCGCTCCAGGTCTCCGTATGCCTTCAAAGCAGATCGAATTTCGGCTCTCCAGACACCGTCCTCATGGAAAGCTTCAACCTGATCCAATCTCCCTTCAATCCTCTCCAAATCCAATAGGGGATTTCCGAGCCATTGATGAAGGAGTCGTCGCCCCATCGGGGTTTGTGTTTGATCAAGTATCCCGAGCAGCGAACCGCGCACATCACCCGTTCGTATCGTTTCCGTCAATTCGAGGTTGCGCCTTGTCGCGGCATCAAGGGTCATGAAATCATCGAGGGAATAGATTGAAAGACCCGTTAAGAGTGATAATGCGCCTTCTTGTGAGCTGCGTAGATACTCAACGATCGCCCCCGCCGCACGGACAGCAGCAGGCTTCTCGTCAAGACCAAAACCAGCGAGGGTAGCCGTTCCGAAGTGATCCTTCAGCATTTCCACCGTGCGGTCAAGCTCAAATCGCCACTCTGGAAGTTCAGTCGTGTTTCCATCCCAAATTCCTTCAAGCGACAGCGTTTCGGGGATCAACAATTCCGCTGGGGAAAGGCGGAAGAGTTCCTGACGCAATGCGGCGAGTCGGTCCTCCGCTTCGAATTGACCGACGGAGAACTCGCCTGTACTGATATCAGCAATGGCGATGCCTAAATCGTTGCCGTCGAGAATGGCGGAAACGAGATAATTATTCCTGTCACCCGGGAGCAATCCTGCCTCAACAACCGTTCCCGGTGTGATCACCCGCACGACCTCGCGCGGGAACAAACCCTTCACCGGGCTGTCACCAATCTGGTCGCAGATCGCTACGTGATAGCCCCGCTCAATCAGGCGAGCGATATACCCCTCAGCTGCATGATGCGGAATTCCCGCCATTGGGATAGGTGAGCCTTTGGCGATGTTCCTCGAGGTTAGAACGATATCCAGTTCACGCGCGGTGATCTCAGCATCTTCGTCGAAGGTTTCATAGAAATCACCTAATCGGAAGAAGAGCAGCGCATCAGGGTAATTGTGCTTGATCTCTAGGTACTGCTTTCGAATGGGTGTAACTTTTGGAGTCATTTCCATGCATTCTAAAGCTACGGAACAGAAACATCAAGCAAATTGGTACAAAATATCGCTCAATAACACAGCGCTCATCTTTGTGGGCCAATGCTGTAGAGCACTGCTCCATATGATTCCGCACAAGATTCTCGTCAAAAAGAGACATTATGTTATACTCGCTCCATGCTTGGAATCATCGCCGTAGACTTCGGTGGGACGAATATCCGCGCGGCATATTTCCCCTCCTCCCAACCTCCCCCAGCTTCACAGAACAAGACGGCTACTCTCGCTTCCGAGGGACCCGATTCGGTTATCGCCCGCTTGATTCAGGCGATTGATTCACAGATCCCTACTAACAGCGACAAATTTAATATTGGCATCGCCGCACCAGGCCCACTCGACCCTCGTAATGGGATTATTATCA
>JAUWDI010000104.1 GCA_030608865.1 Anaerolineales bacterium
ATCGTAACCGTCGGCGCTTCTCCGAATCGTCTCGGGATCCCCGGCGAAGAGGAATTCATCGGCCGCGGCGTCTCGTTCTGCGCCACATGCGATGGGTTCTTCTTCCGCGACAAGGATGTGCTTGTGGTCGGCGGTGGAGACAGCGCAATCGAGGAGGCGCTCTTCCTGACGCGGTTTGTCAATCGCGTGCGGGTTATCCATCGCCGGGACGAACTGCGGGCCGGCGAGGCGCTCAAACGGCGTGCGTTTGAAAACGAGAAGATCGAGTTCGTTTGGGATTCTGTCTTGGAAGAGATACGCGGAGATGGAAAGGTAGAATCGGCGCTCGTCCGCAATGTCAAAAATGACGAGACTGTAACCTTGGACACCGATGGGGTCTTCATCTTCATCGGGCACCTTCCAAACTCTAGTTTTTTCAAGGGACAATTGGAGTTGGACAAGGCAGATTATCTAATTACGGATGACCGCATGATGACCAGCGTGCCCGGTGTATTCGCTGCTGGCGAGATCCAGGATTCCGTCTTCAGACAGATCACAACTTCTGTCGGCCAGGGTGCTGCAGCGGGGATGATGACCGAGCGTTGGCTAGAGGAACAGGAATAAATGGGCGGCGCCATACACTTCAGCGACCACGGTGGAGATCTCAATTCCGGATCTCCGCCGCTTGTCTTAATCCACGGTTCGGGCGGAAGCCGGCTTCACTGGCCGCCACAACTGCGACGCCTTCCAAATTATCGTGTTTTCGGTTTGGACCTCCCAGGGCATGGCGACTCGCCCGGTGAGGGGAAGACGACCATTGTTGGTTATGTAGAGCAGGTTGTCGACTGGCTTGGCGAGCAGGGGATCGAGCGCGCGGTGCTGGCCGGACACTCGATGGGCGGCGCCATCGCTATGACTGTTGCGTTGGAGAAACCGGACCGCGTTGCCGGACTGATCCTGGTCGGAACTGGCGGGCGTTTGCGCGTCAACGGGGAAATCCTTCAGGCTGTCGCCGATCCAACCCGGTTTGAAGAAACCGTGGAAGTGGTCATCACGTGGGCTTTCAGCGATCAAGCACCTGAAAAACTCGTTGCTCTGGCGAAGATGCGTATGCTTGAGACTCAGCCCAGGATTATCCACGGGGATTTTATAGCCTGCAATCAATTTGACATTTGCGACGAGTTGCCGGAAATACAGGTCCCAACGCTAATCATCTGCGGCGAACAGGATCGCCTGACGCCCTTGAAGTATGCCCGTCACCTGGACGCAGAGATTCCCGAATCTACGCTGGTTCTCATCGAGGGCGCCGGCCACATGGTTATGCTTGAACGACCTCTGGAAGTTACCACGGCGGTTGAACACTACCTGGGAAGCTTGTAACGGTGCCAATGAGAGCATCATTTTCAAACAGGTGAGGCGCGCCAGCTGAGGTAATGAACATTTGTTGGGAGATTCCCCTCCCACATCAAATTCGTAACCCATATTCCCATCGAGTTTCGCTATTCCCCTAAACGCTTTTTGAGGGTGGGGAGCAAAGCCTGTACGGCTCGCGCCCGATGGCTTACTCGATTTTTCTCCTCCGGACGGATCTCTGCCATCGTCCGCCCCATTCCCTTGACCAAGAAAATTGGATCGTAGCCGAATCCCCCGTCACCGCGCTCGTCGGGGATAATCTCTCCCTCGCACTCACCCTCAGCCAGGTCGATTCCCCCCTCCGGTCCGGCGAGAGCGACGACACAGCGGAAGCGTGCAGTCCACGGGCGCGGATGTGGTCCCAGCAAGGAGAGTAAATAATTTCGACGGTCGACGTCCGCACGACCTGGACCAGCCAGCCGAGCCGAGTGCAATCCCGGGGCGCCTTCGAGCGCATCGACCTCGAGACCTGTGTCGTCACCGATTGCCCAGATCTGCAAATGCTCGGCGAATATCCCCGCTTTCAGGCTTGCATTCTCCGCATAGGTCTTCCCGACCTCGTCAACCTGCACTTCGGTCGCCAGCTCAAGTACATCAATGATTTCAACATCGAGGGGTTGCAGCAAAACGCGCATTTCACGGCATTTTCCAGGGTTTCGGGAGGCTATAAGAAGCTGCGTCATAAGACCTCTCTCATTTGACTATTCGCACAGTACCCCATCACCACTCGTGGCATCACATCCTATGTAACCCCCTAGATATTGGGTTATTTTACTCCGGATCGGTAAATTATGTAACGTACAAGCGCGTTTTCTTGCTTTCGACTGCTTACTATGCTATAATGCGAGCGCTTTTTGGGGAACACTATTGCCAGGCGGTGCAAACCTGACTAAGTTCCACCCGTTGCGGCTTAACGTCGGATTCTTGCTTAACAAGGATGTCGGGCACAGTCGCAACTTTGACTTTGAGGAGTCCTCTCTCCTCATTGGAGAAGACTTTTTAATTTCTGACCTGCGTGGTTCAGCCCGATTGTCGCGAACCGGCCAGGGCATCTACATCGAAGGTCATCTTCAAGGAAATACCGATCTCGAGTGCGTCCGCTGCCTCTCTGAATATTCACATGTCCTGAGTGCAGAGCTCAACGAACTCTTCGACTATCCCCCCGAGAAAGATAGCGACCCCCACCTCACAATTTCCGAGGATGCAATCCTGGACCTCGGTCCGATTCTGCGCGAGAGCTTTCTCCTCGACCTGCCAATTCAACCCATCTGTCGAATCGAATGTATGGGTTTATGCTCAGTGTGTGGTGAAGTGATTACGGAAGAACACCAAAGCCACCCTGAGGAGGACATTGATCCAAGGCTTGCGATGTTAAAGACATTGCTTTCGTAATATCGAGGGGGATGGCGACGAATCAGTTCCACGTTCCGACCGCTTTAAGACCGCAGCTTGCGGAGTCATCAGGAGAGTGTGAATGAGCGTTTCGAAGAATCGCTGGGATAAACGGGAAGCCTTTGCCGCCCTGATTGAAAAGGGGGACTTCCAAGGCTACATCATCACAGAAGACATCGCTACCGTGTTTCCGGAGGTTGAAGATTCGGAAGACCGGCTAGAGCGTTTGCAAACCTTCTTTCGCACCACAGGAATCGAAGTCTATGAAGACCTCGCTCAAGTCCCCCCACATCTGCTTCAGGATGTCGTAGCGGATGATGTGCAACCCTTCGATCTCAGCGCTATCTCCAGCGATGACACCGTTGGGCTCTACTTGAAAGAAATGGCGCGCGTTCCACTGCTCACAACAGAGCAGGAGGTAGACCTCGCGCAACGGATCGAGCGGGGCAATTTCTCCGAGGACGAACTACGTCAGCCCAACGGAAAACTTAAAGCTCAGAAACGCGCTGAACTCAATGGCTATATCCAAGACGCTCGCGCGGCGCGCGATCACCTTATCAAGGCCAATACCCGTTTAGTGGTGAGTATTGCCAAAAGGTACATGGGGCGCGGCGTGCCCTTCCTTGATCTGATCCAGGAGGGCAACTTGGGACTGATGAAAGCGGTGGAAAAATTCGACTACCATCGTGGCTACCGCTTCAGCACCTACGCGACCTGGTGGATCCGCCAGACGATCACACGTGCGATTGCCGACCAGGGCCGAACAATCCGCGTTCCGGTTCATATGTCTGACCGAATCCGCCGCCTATATAAGATCGCCAGGCAACTTGAACAAAACATCGGCCACAAACCCACACCAGAAGAAATCGCCGAAGCTATGGAAATCGACCCGCGTAAGGTTCAATGGATGATGAGAGTTTCCTGGCGTCCACTCTCCCTCGAAACGCCTGTCGGAGAGGATGAGGATACCGAGCTGGGATCCTTTGTCGAAGATGATTCTGCCCCGACGCCGACACAAACGGCCTATCAGAACCTGCTGCGCGATAAGATCGAAGAGGTCCTGGCAACTTTGAGTCCGCGCGAAGCGCGCATCCTGCGGCTGCGTTTCGGCCTGCACAGCGGTCGTCCCTGCACTTTGGAGGAGGTCGGCCAGAAATTCGGCCTGACCCGGGAGCGCATCCGCCAGATTGAAGGTAAGGCCCTGCGGCGTTTACGCCACCCGCGTCGAGCCCGTCAACTGCGAGATTATTTGAATTAGGGTTAATTAGCTTAAAGAGTCGCCGGGCATCCCAAATGAGGTGGTCAAAGAAACGAGGCTGCTTGGCGAAATTGAGGATCTTGTGGAAAGTGGTAGAGACGCCCTGGTCTTTACGGCTGAGCATCCGTCCTAAGGGAAGATTGAAGACATTGTTGATGATGGTAGAGACCAGGGCGTCTCTACGATGATGTGCCTAGTATTCATTTAATCTTCAATTCTTAAACGTCGATGTCTAATCTCAAGAGCTATTGTTTACACAGCCTGTCGACTGCGCTCGAAATTCGCTGGGCTGCGCCCCATACGCCAATTCCCCTCATCTTCGTTGTAGGTGATCTCAAACACCTGCTCTCTTGGTGTCATAACCAGGAAGTGTCGCGACTGCCCCTCCCGCCACTGCCGTCCCAGCCCAAGAACTGCGAAACGGCGCTCCTCCCAAACGAACCCTAAAGGGAGAATCTCACCATCACCTTGGAAGCGCGCCTCCACGTGTATTACATCACTCAATATTCATCTCCAGAACCTTGAGCAACAGGGCCAGCGCCCCGATTGCGGACGCTGTTTTGTTACCCTCCCGGTCGCCATCCCACA
>JAUWDI010000103.1 GCA_030608865.1 Anaerolineales bacterium
CGTGATTGTTCCTTGCGGCGCTGCTTCTGCTCGGCGGAGTCCTCCGCAAACTCTTCCTCGCTTACCTCGGGGGCTTGGATCGACTCCCCGAGTTTCTCGGCCAACTCTTCGACGGCATCCGCGGCAATCTCTTCCACTTCCGCTTCAACCTCGCCCTCGACAACTGGAGCTTCAGTTTCTGTGGCGATTTCCACTTCGACAGCCTCTTCGGTTTCAAGAACAGCTGCTGGCTCCCCTTCAACTTCCTCTGTAATTACCTCTTCTTCAGCGACTTCTTCAATCTCTACAACAGGCTCGGGGTATTCATAAGAATTGAGGGTTTCAGCGATTTCTATCATCGCCTTCGGTCCGATGCCCGGCAATGCTAAGATGGCATCTGCGTCCATCCCCAATTTCTGTAGTACCTGCCCTGCAGTCTTGTAGCCTGCTTCGACAAGCAGGTTTTGCACTCGTGTCGATAGTTCAACATCAGTGAGCTCAACTTCAAAGGCTGTCTCCGGGAATGATGCTCGCACTTCGGCTAGCTTCTCGATTTCAAGTTGCCTGCGGGCGTCCCGGCGCGACTCGATCTCTTTCTGCACCCGGTCAACGAAAGAAGTTAACATCTGGTATTCCTCAGGTGTGATCGGACGTCCCTCTTCTTTCTTGGTTAGAATCGCCTCGACCTGCAATACGGTCTCAGCTTGCTCTTCGGCCACATCGGCGAAGGATGAATCCGTAGTGAGAATCATCAAGGACTCAACTGCAGTCTCCGGCAAACTCTTGATATCAATGCGCCAGCCGGTCAGCTTTGCGCCCAAGCGAGCATTCACGCCGGCACGTCCGATCGCCAAGCTGAGTTGATCCTCCGGAACGACGACGATCGCCGTTTTTCCTCGATCAATTTCCTCACTGAGATACACGCCGGAAACGCGGGCTGGCGCGAGGGCCTTAGCCACAAAAGTGGCGGTGTCTGGATGCCACTCGATCACGTCGATCTTTTCATCGCTCAGATCACGTACGATGGATTGGATGCGCACTCCGCGCATACCGACACATGCGCCGACAGGGTCCACACCCTCGCGTAGCGCAGCTACGGCAACCTTCGCACGCTTTCCAGCCTCGCGGGCGATAGATTTAATCTCCACCAAACCCTGATTAATTTCTGGGACTTCCATCTCCAGCAGCCGCCGCAGCATGTGCGGGTGGGTGCGGGAGACAACGATTACTGGTCCACGCGGTGACCTGCGCACCTCAAGAACATAGGTGCGAATGCGGTCACGTACACGGAAATGTTCGCCGGGAATTTGCTGATTGCGCGGCAGAATCGCCTCTGCTCGCCCCAGGCCAACCGTTACGGATTGCGGTGTGACCGAGTGTACCGTACCGTGCACGAGGTCACCCTCGCGCTCGACATATTCTTCGTATTGGGCTTCACGCTCAGCCTCACGCAGGCGCTGCAGGATCACCTGCTTCGCCGTCTGGGCTGCGACACGACCGAAGTCTTTTGGCGTGGATTCGACCATCACCATGTCGCCGAGCTCTGCCTCCGCGTCGAAGTTCTGGGCAATTTCGAGGACGACTTCTGTCTGTTCGTTCTCGACAGCCTCGACAGCCTCCTTCTCCACGAATATTTCTACGCCGCCGCTCTCGGGTAAAATCTTGACCTCAACGTTTTGTGCGCTGGAGGCGTTGACGGACCGCCGATAGGCGGAAATCATCGCCGCTTCTAGCGCCTCCATCACCGTCTCCGGCGGGAGGCTGAAGCGCTCGGTTATTTCATTGAATGCTAGTGCAAACTCACTCTTCATTTCTCTTCTTTCCTTGGTGATTGTTCTAAGTCTATGTTATACGCAGAAAAGTGGGGGAAACCCACTTTCCAGAACCACCGCTCTCTCAAAAGTCGTACACACGGATTTTAGCACATGCGGGAGGGAGGAGCAAGAGTCTGGGCAGACCTCAACAATGTACGAAGGCCATCTTCCCCCTCCATATTTTTCCATGCTCCTTAAGTGAACCAGAGACGATTTGACGCCCACTTGCGGCTCACTTATCATACCGGCGCCAGTTGAAACCTATCCGAGGTGACGTATGGAAGTTGGTTTGGTCAAGCAGATCGACATCGACGAAGAGATGCAGCAATCCTATCTGGACTACGCCATGAGCGTAATCATCTCTCGCGCCCTGCCCGATGCACGCGACGGGTTCAAGCCCGTCCACCGGCGCATCCTGCACGCTATGAACGCCATGGGGCTTCGGCCCGATTCCCCACATCGCAAGTCGGCGCGCATCGTCGGTGAGGTGCTCGGGAAATTCCACCCGCATGGTGATATGGCTGTATACGAGGCGATGGCGCGTATGGCGCAACCCTTCTCTATGCGCTACCCACTGGTAGAAGGTCAGGGTAACTTTGGTTCGGTCGATGGAGATCCACCCGCGGCCATGCGCTACACCGAAGCGCGGCTGACGCCTATTGCGACCGAGATCATGGCCGATCTCGGCAAGGACACCGTCGCCTTCGTCGACAACTTCGATGGATCAATGCGTGAGCCAACTGTGCTCCCAGCGATGGCACCAAACATGCTTGTAAACGGCGCCACGGGCATCGCCGTGGGAATGTCCACGTCGATTCCACCCCACAACATGGGCGAGGTCTGCAACGCACTCATCCATATGCTCGAGAACTGGTCAAAACTGGACGACGTAAGCATCGAAGATCTGATGAACTTCATCCCGGGACCCGACTTTCCGACGGGTGGGATCATCGTGCGGAAATCCGACGATGTGGATCCACTGGCCTCTGCCTACGGCAGTGGGCGCGGCAAACTCACGCTGCAAGCCCGCGTCCACATCGAAGATATGGGCCGCGGTCGCTCACGTATCATCGTCACTGAGCTGCCCTATCAAGTCAATAAAGCCAATCTGATCGAGCGCATTGCCGATATCGCCCGCGGCGGCGGGCTTGAGGGTCTGGCTGACCTGCGCGACGAATCCGATCGTGATGGCATGCGCATCGTGCTCGAACTTACCAAGACTGGCGTGCCTGAGAAGATCCTCGCCGAACTCCATCGCCGAACGCCATTGCAGACGACTTTCAGCGTGATCATGCTTGCATTGGTAGATGGTGAACCGCGGATGTTGAGCCTGAAGCAGGCACTGCGAGTTTTCCTCGAGCACCGATTGGAAGTCGTCGAACGCCGGAGCGAGTACGACCTGGAGCGCGCCAAGGAGCGTGAACACATACTCTCTGGCTTACGGATTGCTTTGAAAAATTTGGACGACGTCATCCAGACGATCAGGACTTCCAGAGACCCCGACCAGGCGAGCCAGCGTCTTCAACAGCGCCTGAAACTTTCCGCTACCCAGGCGCAGGCGATCCTTAATATGCCGCTGCGCAGACTCTCCAATCTCGAACGCAAGAACATCGAGAAGGAGTACAAGGAGATCCTCGCCCAAATCAAAACCCTGGAGAGTCTCCTGCGTTCTCCGAAGAAGATACGCAATCTAATCGCCGGGGAACTTGCTGAAATCAAGAATAGCTTCAGCGACCGTCGGCGGACGATGATTGCCCAGACAACGAAAGGGAAACGCACGGCGGTCCTGGCCGCGGCGGATTTCACCCCCGATAAAGACACCTGGGTGGTGGTCACTCCGTCTGGGATGATTTACCGCACACCAACTGCACGCCTGCCGAGTCTCTCCGGGCGCGGCGCCCCTGAGTTGGTCATCGGCGCCAACTCGCACGATCTACTCTATCTTTTCGACGCTCAGGGGCAGGCATCCGCCCTTCTGGTTCACACGCTGCCAGAGAGTGATGATTCCAGTGGGGCGAAGCAGATCTCTGGCGCTACAGCGTTCGACCTCGACTCCGCACTTATCGGTGGTATTGCCATCCCTGCCGATAAGGTCGGCCGGACGGATGGCGGTGGTTTCCTGTTCCTCACGACGCGCAACGGCATGGTGAAAAAAACCAGCCTCGCCGCCTTGCCCGGCCCCTCAGCGAAAACATTCGAAGCCATCCGGGTCGATGCCGGCGATGAACTCGGATGGTCGGAATTGACTTCAGGGAAGGACGACGTCCTGCTTGTGAGCTCTGCGCGGATGGCCATCCGTTTCTCTGAGAAAGAGGTCCGCCCGATGGGACTCTCCGCTGCGGGCGTCCTCGGTATCCGGCTTGACGGTAAAGATGTTCAGGTCGTTGGAATGGGAGTTGTTCGACCCGATCAGGAACTGTTCTTGATTACAGAGGGAGGCCAGGCCAAACGCAGCGCGCTCAAACAATTCCCGCGTCAGGGCCGTCACGGTAAGGGAGTGCTCACCTGGAAATCCGGCGAAGCCGCCAAAATCGTAGGGGCGGTGATCGGTGAGATTAAAGATCGCGCCGTCGTGCATTTCTCGCGCGGCGCTCCACGCTCTCTGCGCTTCGGCGATGCACCCAGGCGGGCGCGTGCTTCTTCTGGCAAGGTCATTTTCGAACTGGAGGGGAAGAACCGGATACGACGCATCTCACCATCCCTTCCTCGATCAATGATTGCACCGCAGCCCGTCAAGAAGGCGAAACCTAAAAAATCAAAATCAAAAAAGGCAGCTAAAGGGAAGACCTCGAAGAAAACTAATCCTTCGACGAAAGCCGGGACGGCAAAACCAAAAACTAGAAAGAAATCCTGAGCCCATGATAGCGCCTAGCGCTGAAGGATAACGGGGAAACGGATACCCTCATGGGTGCACCAT
>JAUWDI010000059.1 GCA_030608865.1 Anaerolineales bacterium
GAAGGCCTATGGATCGAACGAGCTACTCAGGGCGATGATGATTCTTTTGCCCAGATTGTCGAAAGTTACCAGATCCCAGTTTACAACCTGTGCTACCGCATGCTGGGAAATAGAGAAGAGGCAGAGGATGCGGCCCAGGAAACATTCCTGCGAGCCTACCGAAACCTTAATCGCTATGACCCTAAAAGGAAGTTTGTTACATGGCTGCTGTCGATTGCATCGCACTATTGTATCGATCGCTTGAGGCGCAGGAGACTGAAGTTGGTTTCCCTGGATGATCTCCTTCCCAGGAGAGAAAGAGGGGCATCAACCCCCGGTGCCGAGGTAAATGTTCTGCAGTTGGAACACGCAGAGGAAATCCGAAGCATGCTTGACGGGATTGGGGAAAAGGATCGAGCTGCTGTGATCCTGCGTTACTGGTATGACTTCTCCTACGAAGAGATTGCGGAGAGCTTATCGCTTTCCATATCGGCAGTGAAGAGTCGGTTACACCGAACACGTCGAGAGATGGCGGATCGGTGGCATGTTCAGAACAAGGCGTTCGTCAATGGAGGCAGGCAAGATGAAGCATCCACAATTTGAAGCGCTATTGTTTGACATAGATCATCTGGGGAATGAGGAACGGATTGCCCTTGAAGCCCACTTACGGGAGTGTGAGCATTGCAATGTGCTGGCCGCATCCTGGAGTGACCTGGAAGGGAAAATGCTTTCAGCGCCACAGATGGAACCAGCGTCGGGTTTTACAGAGCGTTTCCGTGAGCGGCTCGTCGTTTACAAGCGGCGAAAGCAAGAGCGGCTCACATTAGCTGTGATCCTGGCGATCTTGATGAGCTTGATCATCGTAACGGGTTTTTTCGGTGCTGAATTATTGACCTTCGTTCCTTCAGTTGTCAGTTTCTTATTGAAGTCTATCAGTGGCCTGGTGATGCTCGGTGGGCTGCTCACGATCCTGGGGGATTTCACTCTCGTCCTGCTAGAGGGGATCACTCAAAGCCTGCCGGCTGGTCTGTTGCTCGCTATCGCCGCCGCGACCAGTGGTCTCGCAGTAATTTGGATGTTTTCAATCTACCGAACCGGTTTTAATACTTTACGAAGGGAGTAAGTGAGATGAAACGTTTTATGTTTACAAGCTTTGTGGTCATCTTCATCGCTTTGGCTATCCCCGTTACCGCTTTTGCGGGTGGTTTTGAGGATGGACGGGTGGTGTTCGGGACCAATTTTGTCCTTAAGAGTGGGGAAGAACTCGATGGCGATCTAGCAGTTATCGGGGGTTCGGCCACGCTCGAGGAAGGATCGGTCGTCACAGGGTCCGTCTTTCTCGTCGGCGGAGATATCTTCGCTGCAGGTGAGATAGAAGGTGATCTGGCGATCGTGGGAGGAAATGCCAACTTAGGTTCGAATGCAGTCGTCGGGGGTGATCTTGTCACTTTCGGCGCCAGTGTGAACCGCGGCACAGCTCTGGTAGAGGGAGATTTTATCGATGGCGAAGCGTTAAATTTTCCGATGGATTTCCGTTTCGCTGACTGGGATAGCAATCAACTCATGAGATTCCCGTCCTACCGGTATTCGTTCGTCGGGAATATCCTCGCCTATCTCTTCACGAGCCTGATGCTCGCAGCGTTGGCGGTATTAGTCATGATGTTCCTGCCCAAGCACACGCAAGTGGTTGCTGATACTGTCGTATCCCAACCTGTGCTCGCTGGGGCGTTAGGATTACTGACGGCCTTCGTCGCACCGATTCTCTTTTTCCTTCTCCTGATCACGATTTGTTTTTCAGTAGTTGGCATTATTGGAGCGGTGGTTCTGGCTGCTGCCTGGGTGTTGGGCATGGTTGCGATGGGCTTGGAAGTCGGTAATCGTCTCTCAGTGGCGACGAATCAGGAGTTTCAACCGGTCGTCGCTGCGGGGCTAGGCACGTTGATCTTGAGCCTTGTGGTCAATGGGATCGGCCTCATCCCCTGCATCGGATGGGTGGTACCCTTCCTGGTGGGGATCATCGGCACGGGGGCGGTCTTAATGACCCGCTTTGGGCGACAGGAATATGGTGTTGAAGCCATACCTGAGGAAAAACCGAAACTGCCCGCGAAGACGACAAGTACACCTGCGAAGAAGACCAGCTCGACTGCTAAGAAGACCAGCTCGACTGCGAAGAAGACCAGTTCGACTGCAAAGAAAACCAGTTCGACTGCAAAGAAGACCAGCTCGACTGCAAAGAAGAAGAAGTAGAACAGAGAGTCAATTCGCCGAAGTGAATAAACAAGAGGGGCTGTCTCAGAAGGGACAGCCCCTCTTACTTATCTAATAGCACAGTTGGCTCCTTGTTGAGGAGCTAACTGTACGTACACTCAGGGTGTTTTATCTCCCCACTTCATTTAATCTCCAAGCGGACAACGTGGAAATCCCCAACTAAGAAACGGTCATCCTCACAGAAGACATCCTTGCTGTCGACGGAGCATCGTTTAACTTGAGCGCCATGGACAACAAGCCACACGCGAGAATGGCTTTCGAATTCTCCCTCCATCTCACGCAGCAGTTCATAGGACCCGTTCTCACTATTTAGAGAGAATCGATCAACACGCCAGGGACCATACCCGTCTCCCTCATCGCTGTAAAGTGAACTAGTGTGGTTTCCTTGACCAGGAAGGTAAAGGTGCAGGGTTAGCTCTTCTCCCTCTTGCATGGGCAATATCGCACCGGCCCGGACGAAGACAGGAATCTTTTCCAAGGATACATCGATCGGGATTTCACCTGGTCCATCACAAGGTTGGTCGTCCCAGAAGCTGTACCAGCGGCCGGGAGGGAGCGTTACCATACACTGCTCCACCCCTGCCTCCATAACCGGTGCGACAAGCACGTCATCACCCAGGAGGAACTGATCCTGGACATCCCAGGAGGAGGGTTCCTCCGGGCTTAACCAGAAGAGCGGCCGCATGAGAGGCAATCCGGTTTGTGTGCTTTCCCACGCCAGCGTATAGAAATATGGCAGGAGGCGATAGCGAAGCTGCAAGGTGGCTTGCACGATCTGAAGCGTCGAATCATCAAAGGACCAGGGCTCACGGTGCGGTGTAGCATGACTAGAATGGGTTCTGAAGAAAGGCGTGAAGGCGGCCATCTGGAACCAACGCAGGTAAAGCTCTGAAGTCGGTTCCCCACTGAAACCGCCGATATCGCTGCCGGTGTACGGGATCCCTGAGAGGCCCAAGCCCAGCATTATGGTGATCGTTTGCTGCAGTGCTGCCCATGAACTTTCCACATCCCCGGTCCAATTCCATGCGTATCGCTGCATACCGACCCACCCTGAACGGGAGAGAAGCCAGGGCCTCTTATCGGGCCGATGCTGTCGCAATGCTTTGTGCCCGGCCTTGTTCATCAATAGGCCGTAAAGGTTGTGCGCCTGACGGTGGTCGCCGACCTGCCCTTCAAGGGTATGTCGAGTGTTGAGGGGAAGGGTTTTACCACCCCAGGCGGCGAATGCAGATGGTTCATTCATATCGTGCCAAATACCAGCGATTCCCTCTCCTAGAAGATGTGGGTATAGATCCATCCACCACCGGCGTGCCTTTGATTCGGTGAAATCAGGGAAGTGCACCCAGCCTGGCCACACTAAGCTTCGAAGCAGTTGTCCGGAGGGAAGTTTGCAGAACGCATCTTCCTGTACCCCGCTGTTATAAACAGAATAGTTGCGGTCGATCTTCACTCCTGGATCGATGATGGCAACGAGGTGGATAGTTTTCTCCAGCAGGTCAGTGGCGAGTTGTTTTAAATCTGGGAAACGTTTCCGGTCGACAGTGAAGACGCGATACCCATCCATGTAGTCAATGTCTAGGTGAATTGCGCTGATTGGGAGTTTGTGGCGATCGAAACGGGTAGATATTTCACGGATTTCTGCTTCAGTTTTGTATCCCCAGCGAGATTGGTGATATCCGAGCGCCCAGAGCGGGGGGAGTGGTGGCTTTCCCGTCAGATCACTGAATCGATCGAGAATCTTAGCGGGTTGTCCTGGAATGAAATAATAACGGAGCATGCCGCTCTCGAAGTGCGCTTCTGCATGCTCGTTGAAAGAGACGGATCCATCAAAAGAATTCTCATAAAAAACCAGGTAGCTGCCCTCACGATGGAGGCACAGATACACTGGAGCACAAAAGTAGAGCGGGTCGTGGCCGGGTTTATAGCTGCCACCTGGATCCTGGTTCCATAGCCGGTAGCTACCGCCGCGTAAGTTCAACCCTGCAGCACGCTCTCCCAAGCCATAGAGTCCGGCTTGTTCGGGTATTGTTGCTCGATGAGTCCAGGCTTCGCCGACTCGAGTGGGGGGGGCCTCTTCCCGCAGGATATCACCCTCAGAGTCAATAAATGTAAGGTTTCCTTTCTCTCCAATATCGATGGTGATAGTGTCGCTGCGAAATCTCCATCCTTCGCCGGTCTCGATTAATTCGCTGCTAGCTCCCGGCCAGTTGAAGTCGGCGATGGCGTAAGGGATGGGATGAATCCCTGGTGTCCATGATAGACGGACGACATCAGAATCCAGGAACACGATTTCTAAGTCGGCATGTTCAAAGTGAAATCTCGCGCCCTGTTGGATCGCATAGGCTTCCTGGAGAGAGCCTGGGCTGAGCGACTTATCGCTTCCTCGAATGCGGTCTCTTCGATAGGCGTTGTTAATTCGATCCCGTTGGAAGGCATATACCACAGCAGCGAGGCTGTTATTCAAACCAAGTGTGCGAATAGATCGCAAGATCAAGAGGATGTTCATGGTTTGTGTGCGCTTACGGCATTTCCTAGGCTCAGTGGTTTAGGGAGTTTAGTCAATGGGAGTAGCGGATGCAAGTAAGGGCACGGCATGCCGTGCCCCTACAGTTCTGGGAAGATGTCCCATGCCCCTATGTTAATTTTGGCTTCTTGGAGATAAAAACCTAGCGCAACCGTGAACCGTTGGCTATAATCAGCCATTGGTGTCCTCCTAATAAATTACCGAGAAAGCTATCGCGCGCATGTCATTCGTTCATCTCCACGTACACTCTGAATATTCACTGCTAGACGGGTTGAGCAAAGTTGATAAGCTCGTCCAGAAGGCAAAAGAACTCGATATGCCGGCGTTGGCGTTAACGGATCACGGCGCGATGTTTGGCGCGATTTCTTTTTATAGGGCCGCGAAAGAAGCGGGCATCAAACCTATCATCGGTATAGAAGCGTATCTTGCTGCGCGGACAATGCATGATCGAGATCCAAAATTGGACAGTCGTGCATTCCATCTTCTGCTGCTTGCAGAAAACGATACGGGATATAAAAATTTGCTCCAGATCGCTTCTGCTGCCCAGCTCGATGGTTTTTATTACCGCCCGCGGATTGACCACGATTTCCTGGCTGAACACAATGAAGGATTGATCTGTACAACAGGCTGCCTCTCGGGGGAAGTCCCGCGCGCTCTCGAACGAGGGCAGGACGAACACGCTCGCGAACTCCTGGATTGGTATTTTGAGATTTTCGACCGCGACCACTTTTTCTTTGAATTGCAGTCTCATGACATCCCAGAGTTGCCGGAGATCAATAAGAAACTCATCGATCTTGCGAAACGGTATGATGGTCGTTTTCTCGCCACCAACGATGTTCACTACGTCGAACGCAGTGACGCTGAACTGCAAGATCTACTCCTCTGTGTCCAGACCGGTTCTCTCCAGTCGGACCCAGACAGGATGCGAATGACGGATCCCTCGTATTACCTTCGCTCTCCTCAAGAGATGAAGCAGCTCTTTGGCCATATTCCTGGAGCAATTGAGAATACAGTCTTGGTCGCCGAACGCAGCGAAGTAGACCTTGAATTCAAAGGTTATCGTCTGCCGCATTTCGAAGTGAGCGATGGATTTACCTCCGACAGTTACCTGCGACACCTCTGTAATATTGGGCTCAAAAAGCGCTATGGGGATCACGCCCAGGATTCGGTATTTCAGGAACGTTTGAATTACGAGCTGGGCATCATTCATGAGATGGGCTTCGACAATTATTTTCTCATTGTGTGGGACCTATGCCGTTTTTCTCGTGAGGAGAATATCTGGTACAACGCGCGGGGGTCTGCGGCTGGTTCTATCGTGGCCTATGCACTTGAAATCACATTGGTCGACCCGATCGAGCATGGGCTGATTTTCGAGCGGTTCCTTAACCCGGGGCGTGTCTCGATGCCGGATATTGACCTGGACTTTCAGGATGATCTCCGTTCTCGAGTGCTCGAATACACCGCGAATAAGTATGGGCGCGACAAAGTAGCACAGATCATAACCTTCGGGACACTCGGAGCTCGCGCTGCAATACGGGACGTTGGAAGGGTGACGGATATCCCGCTGCCGGAAGTAGACCGTGTAACGAAGTTGATCCCGAATATCCCTGGAAAACCGATCACAATTCTGGAGGCACTCGATCAGGTTCAGGCGTTAAAGGAT
>JAUWDI010000039.1 GCA_030608865.1 Anaerolineales bacterium
GTGATTGGTCTCAAAGTGCCGGATCAATTTGCTTTCAAACGCTGTCATATCTTCGACCTCGAGATCGTCCATGTGCCCCTCGGTGACAGCGAAAAGGATCAAGACCTGCAAGGCCAGGGAGAGAGGTTGGTGAACAGGTTGTGTGAGCGCGGCCTGCAGGCGCCTGCCGCGTTCGATTTGTCGTTGGGTGGTCTCATCCAGCTCGGTGCCGAAACGGGCAAAGCGGCTTACTTCTTCAAACTGCGCCAATTCCAAGCGCAGTTTCCCGGCCACAGCGCGCATAGCTGAGGTCTGGGCTGCTCCTCCGACACGCGAGACTGAACGGCCCACGTCCACCGCCGGCTTGACACCGCGATTGAAGGCGTCTACATCAAGCACGATCTGTCCGTCGGTTATGGAAATCAAATTCGTCGGGATGTAGGATGTCAGGTTGCCTCTCTGTATCTCAACAATGGGCAATGCCGTCAGAGATCCGCCCCCCTCAGCTTCGTTCAGTTTGGCGGCGCGTTCCAGCAAACGCGCATGCAAATAAAAGATATCTCCAGGATAGGCTTCGCGTCCCGGCGGCCGGCGGAGCAGGAGGCTCAGCTCTCGGTATGCCTTGGCGTGTTTGCTCAAATCGTCATATACGATCAGTACATCCCGCCCCATTTTCATCAGATATTCAGCCATCGTACAACCGGCGTACGGGGCCAGATAGCGCAGAGCCGGAGGATCATCCGGGCTGGAGAGCATCACAGTGGTGTATTCCAAAGCGCCAGCCATGCGCAGTGTTTCGATGACAGCCAGCGTGGTTGATTTTTTCTGGCCGATGGCGACATAGACACAGCTCACGTCGCTTTCATGCTGGTTGAGAATTGCATCCACCGCCATGGAGGTCTTGCCTGTTTGTCGATCTCCAATGATCAATTCACGCTGTCCACGCCCGATGGGCAGGAGACCGTCTACAATCTTCAATCCAGTATGCAAGGGCTGATTCACGGGGGAGCGGTCAATGATACCAGGTGCATCTTGCTCCAGGTGGTGAAAAGCAGTCGCCTCGATGGGGATTGAGCTGTCGAGCGGCTTTCCGAGCGGATTGACGACGCGCCCTAAGAGTTTGGGGCCTACAGGTACACGAATCCGTTCCCCGGAAGCAGTGACAAGGTCGCCACCGCGGATGCCTTCATCAGGACCTAGCAATATTACGTCGAGGAGATCATGATCCAGGTTGAGCACCATGCCTTGAACCCCGGCGGGAAAGGTCACCAGTTCGTCGGTGTGTACGGGCTGTAGTCCCGAAAGGGTCGCCACCCCGCTGCCTACGTACTGCACCGTGCCCACATCCCGGAAGTGGACGCGGCTGACGATCTGAGCGGATTCTTCACGCAGCGACTGGATCAATTGAGCCACTGCCAGATTAAAGGGAGCGAAGGGGTCCATCGACGGCGTCCGCTGGCGGAGACGTTTCACCCGATTCTGTCCTGAAAGTTGAGACCCTTCCCCCCACTCAGCTTGCTGGCGAAACGTCTCAAGCAGCGCGGAGGATGGTGAGTGCTGATTTATTCCTTTACCCATCAGAGACACGTTCCTCCAATGCATTGGCGACAACTTCGCGCAGCTCTGCCAATTGGGCGCTAATAGAATTTTCGATAATCACGTCTCCCAAGCGGATGTGCAAACCAGCAGCCAAAGCAGGATCCGTTTTCAATTCCAGGTGGACGCCGCGATCTGCTAGCGCGCTTAAGGTGCGTATCAGTAATTTTTGCTGGTCCGGAGAGAGCGGCTGGGCGGACGTGACATCCACCACCGTGGGGGTTCGTCTGCCCAGCGAGCGCCTGATTGATTCTACCCGTCGCACTTCATCGCTGCGGCCCAACTCCCAGATGCGATCGTTGAGTTGTTGGACAAACGTATCATGGAGCTCCTGCGGCACAGCCTGGCCGATGAGCCGCGCGCTGGTTTCCATGACGGCGTTAAGTAGGTCATCCTGGAACTCAGCCAGCGCTCGCTGGCGCATCTGCAAGGATTCAGCCTGCGCCCCGTTCAAAATGCGTTCGGCTTCAATTTCCACTGACTGCAGAATATTCCTCCGTTCCTCCTCGAGTTTCTTCTGCGCTCGCGCAATGATGTCAGCGATATCCTCTTCAATATTCGCCAGACGCGTTTCCCATTCTTCGCGCAGGCGAGCGGCTTCACGATTGCTCTCGTCGATCTCCTGGAGCAAACGCGCTTTCTCATCCGCGCGTATCTGTACCTTGAGCATCACAGGCTTAAAGAGAAAATGGTAGAGAAGAACGCTCAAGATCAAGAAATTGGCGATCTCGAAGATGATCGTAGGGATATCAAGCTCAAGCATATTCCGTCCTCTAGAAGAAACGATCGATCAGGGGGTTCGCGTAGAGCAAGATCAGAATGACCAGCAACACATAAATCGCCGTCGATTCCAACAGCGCCATGGCGATCAGCAATGTGGTGCGTAAATCTCGGGCAGCGTCAGGCTGACGGGCGATCCCATCCAGCGCCTTGAACGCCGCTAACCCTTCGGCAAATGCGGGTACGGCCGTGCCTATCGCTATTCCCAGGCCTGCCACAATGATTGTGACCAAGGTGACTTGGGTTGCAGGATCCATGTTTTCCATAAGTTACTCCTTTCGTTTTTCTTTTGCTTCTTCCTTATTGGGTTCGATGACTTCAAGCCCGGAGGCGATATAGACGGCTGCCAGGGCTGTGAAAATATAGGCCTGTAGGATTCCTGTAAATATACCGAACGCAATCAAGGGCAACGGTACGAACAACGGCGCGAGGGCGAAAATGATCGCCACAATCAACACGGCGCCGAGAGTGTTCCCAAAAAGACGCAGCGCGAGTGAGAGGGTGCGGCTTAATTGCCCTATCAATTCGAGGGGGAGCAGGAATATCGGGGAGGCTAGGTCTCTCAGATAACCGGAGAAACCTTTATTACGTATACCGAAGAAATGGACGGAGAGGAAAACAACCAACGCCAAGGCAAGCGTTGTGTTAATGTCACTGGTCGGGGAACGTAAAAAGGGTACAATCCCGATGATGTTGGCAAACGCGATGAAGATCGCCAATGCGCCAAGCAAAGGCAGGTAAGGTGCAGCCGGGCGTCCCATGAGGTCTGAGATCAAATCAGTCAAGAAATCCACCAGAATTTCCAGCATCACAGGTTGGCGGCGGCCTATTAGGATGGCAATTAATGTGATCAGACCCATCACCACCCAGGTTGAGACGACCGTATCGCGCACCGGGATGTTGAACAATGTGAAGACCACCTGTGGAGCAATGTTATCCATAATTACTCCTCGATCATGTACTGCGAAGGATTACCTGGGGTTAGCACCAGACCCAAACGTAGGATCAAGATCAGTCTTGTCAGCCAAAAACCTGCGAGGGCTAGCAAACCCGGGAAGATCCCCTGGCGGAAAATAGCCAGCAGCAGAATGGCGATCAGCGTACAACGCAACGCGCCGCCTCCGATGATCCAAAGGACTCCAATACGGGATGTCTCGGGGCGAAGGTTATCCACCGATCGCCACTGCATCCAATAATTCAATATTCCGATCACAACACCAAACACGAACCATAAGCCTATCATTCATCCACCTGTTCGTCATTTGGTTTTTCCTCTTCGGTTACCTCGTCAATTCTTTTTCTGTCAATCCGCCGGATAAACCGAGCTACGTTGTAATAGCCAACACCAATACCCAGCGTCAGCAACCCCAGTGTAAAGATATGTCCCGTCCCCAGCCAACGATCCAGCAGATGCCCCAAGAGCACACCGCCGAAAATCGGCAGTGCCAGATCCCAGCCCAGTGACATTGCCCGTAATGCTTCTCGCCACGACACCCCTCCGGGTTCCTGCTTATTGTTCTCGTTCATCGTTTTCCACACCCTGGCCAGATTGGGCATCCAATTTTGTGAAAAGCGTCTGGGCCAACAGGGAATAATGCGCTTCGACTCCATTTCTGCGTTCATCCGTGGGCGCAGTGTCCGCCAGGCTGCTGGTGGAGATCGTCACGCCATTCTGATCAATGTGCAAGAGGCCGGCTTCGAGAATCATTGAGTGTTCCCCATCCTCGTCCCCATATCGTAGAGGTGCGGATATTGTCTCTGCCAGCAGAGGCGCATGACCGGGACGAATACCAATGCTCCCGTCTACGAGGTCGAGTTTCACCCAGTATACACACTCGGCGTCTAGGATAACTTCACCGGGAGTCCACACTCTGAGATGCATACTTTTAGTCACCGTTTCCTCCTGGGGCAGTCAATCCTTCGGCTTTGGCAACTACCTCGTCGATTGCGCCGACCATATAAAAAGCTTGTAAGGGAAGGTGGTCGTGGTAGCCATCGAGTATCTCGCGAAAGCCCCGCAGCGTCTCGTGCAGCGAAACGATTCGGCCAGGTATCGCAGTAAACGCCTCAGAGACGAAGAACGGTTGAGAGAGAAAGAGCTGGATCCGGCGCGCGCGCGCAACTACCTTTTGATCCTCTTCGCTTAATTCCTCGATTCCCAAGATGGCGATCACATCCTGCAACTCACGATAGCGAGCGAGTACTGCCCGCACCTCAGTGGCAATCGCGAAGTGGCCTTCCCCCACGGAAATGGGAGTCAGCAATGAGCTGCTTGATTCCAGAGGGTCAATTGCAGGATAGATGCCCAGACTTGTCTGGTAGCGGGAAAGCACCGTTGCCGCATCAAGGTGGGCGAAGGTCGCAACAACGGACGGATCGGTAATGTCATCAGCCGGCACGTAGACGGCCTGCACAGACGTCACACTGCCGCGGCCGGTCGTGGTAATGCGCTCTTGTAATTCACCCATTTCACTGCTGAGAGTTGGCTGGTAGCCAACCGCGCTGGGAACGCGGCCCAGCAGCGCGGAGACTTCGGCGCCAGCCTGAATGTAGCGATAGATATTATCCAAGAAAAGCAGCACCGGACGGCGCTCGTGGTCACGAAAATACTCGGCCATGGTCAATGCGGAGAAGGGCACACGCATGCGCGCGCCAGGCGGTTCGTTCATTTGCCCAAAGACCAGGACAGTGCTTTCCAACACACCGCTGCGCTGTGTTTCCAGCCACAGATCGTTCCCCTCGCGGCTACGCTCACCGACACCAGCGAAAACGACAATGCCGGAGTGTTCCTGGATCATGTGGTTCATAAGCTCTATCATCAGCATCGTTTTTCCCACACCTGCGCCTCCAAAGAGACCGATCTTGCCTCCCCGGGGATAGGGTGTGAGCAGGTCGATCGCCTTGATACCTGTGATGAGCGTCTCGGATATGGTTTTCTGCTCTCTCAATGAGGGCGCCTTACTGTGGATAGCGTAATGA
Source organism: Anaerolineales bacterium (assembly GCA_030608865.1). Next base: position 5,335 of record JAUWDI010000039.1, read on the forward strand.
TTCTCCGTTTCAGCTGGAGGTTGGCCATCTATGGGTTGGCCCAAAACGTTGAACATTCGTCCCAAAACATCCTGCCCCACCGGAACTTTAATAGGGAATCCTGTGTCTACGACATCGAGACCCCGGCGCAATCCGGCAGTGTTCCCCATGGCAATCGCCCTTACTGTACGGTCGTCGACGTGTTCCTGCACCTCTACGACCAGGTCCGGGCTGTCCTGACGTAAGATCATCAAGGCATTACGAATGCTGGGCAGATCGCCGGAGGAAAATTCAGCATCGACCACAACGCCTGCGACGCGCACGATAACACCTTCGTTTGGCAAAACCTAGCCTCCTTGATAGTAAACACCTATAAGACAAGCGAGACGATCAACCAATGTGTACATCTGCTGTACGTGTGAGTTGCCATGGTAATTAGATCAGCACAAAGGTATTCCGTGGCATTCAATATTGACTCAACAACTGGCTCATCACGTACCTCAGTTATCAATTGGTACCCCTCCTTCTCAAGATTTAGCGCAATATGCTTGAGGTAACGCTTTACCTCATTGCGGACAGGCATTTTCTTAAACTCGATCGCTTCAGCCAGTCTTGGATCGGCAGGAGAATACACACAGCTTGTGGGGTAAATCTCAAGGTGATATTCCGAAACGCGTAGCAAAATTATCTCAGCGCCACTGGCCCTTGCAAGCATGCACACAAAAGGAAGAACTGCCTCTGCATGCTCTGATCCATCGAGTGGCACCAAAATCCTTTTATACATACGCATCTCCTTTGTGTCGTAGTATAGAAAAGCAGTACCAAATCTACTTTGTTCTCTTAAGGTCTATATTTTCTTCACTGATAATCTGCAACCCGTCATACTCGGTGACCTCAAAGCAAACCAGGGTGGAGCCATAATCCGGCGCGCCCCAGGTCAATGTATATGAACCAGGCCAAAGTTCTCCGCGCCAAGAAATCGGAAACACACTTTCACCATGTTCCAATGTTTGAAATCGAAATATCTCTGCCCGTGTGCATACATCTCCACTTTCATCCCGCACCTCCATTACTCCGTTGAAATCATCATCGCCTTCGAACATCCCTAATCCAGTATTACATACTCCCAAACTGATTAGGACTTCCCCGCCCAAGTTCTGTTGCAATGATGCCTGAAAAGTAAGTTTGGGTATTTCGGGTTTTTGCTGATTGCTTTTGCATCCCATTGTTGAAATCAGGGATAGGAAAAGTATGAATATTAAGGATCTAGTTTTTATAAGCCTGGTTACCATTCTTTCCTCCGGCACAACTTAATATTCAGCATCGGATAAACTGAACTACATTTTTATAAACTCACTTTCTCATTTATCATATCTGGGAATAACTTGGTTGTCATCGCCTGGATGATGATTTTTCGCTCAACAAAACAAGACCGCCGTGCGGCGGTCTTGCGATACATTTGTTGATTGGCCTTTCAACATTTGTAGTAGATGGAAAAATACCTTGTCATCATCCATCCAGTACCCCCACCAGGATATTGGCAGCCCGTATTACCAGTATTGAGCAGGGTTCCTGGTGATGTGGGTTTTTACGTTCATTTTAGTGATCAGTCCCTTAAATTCAACCAATAATATTCTCGTCGCCCATCCCAAGGCTATCCATCTCGCGGATAAAGCGCCCACACGCGATCTAATTCGTTCTCCTCAGCGCGGATTTTATCGTGGTGGATAATATCCTCATCTTTGAAGATACGCACACCAGTCCCCTCAGTAACCCCACTTATGTCAGCGAAGGGTATTCCCATCTCATGCAGCGCGCGGTAAGCAGACTCTACCTTATCGGAGGGAATTGTCACCACCAGCGCCACGGAGGAAAACATCTTTAATGGATCGAACTGAAATGCTTGGGCAAGGCGGGATTCGATTTGGAAAATCGGCAACCGAGAGTAGTCCACTTTAATGGCAATTTCTGAGAGGTGGGCGATCTCTAAAGGGGTCTCAAGCACAGTCCAGCTTGTGTAGTTCTCCGAGGTAATTTACTCCAGTTTGTTACGCTGACGTTTCGCCTCCTGCCTAATCGAATCACAGACTTCTGGATCTTCCTCTTACAAGTTTATCCAGCCTAGCATTAATTTTGTTTCCATCTCGTTTACTCCTTCAAACCCAGTGTCCGGTACAGCCGGTCTAGGTTGGCGTGCTCGGCCAACAATGCTTCGAAGCGCTGTAACTTGGCGGTCTGTCCTAACCGCGTCTTGCCAAAAATGCGCTCAATAGCTTCCACTGTCTCTATCGTGCTAGTATGTACCAACAACACCGCCACACCGAATTCGTCGGCCTGCTTGACGATAAGCGGGCTAGGCTGCAGATTTCCCGTTAGGATCAGGCAGGTGGTGGCGGTCTCTAGGGCAGCCAACTGAATGTCGGTGCGATCGCCACCGGTGATAACGGCT
>JAUWDI010000042.1 GCA_030608865.1 Anaerolineales bacterium
CCTGGTCTCCACTCTGTGCTTGCAGCAATCCGGAGAGAACGACGTCAAATGTCTCCAGGAGAGCGATCGCGGAGTTCATATCCTGGCGGTGACCTGCGTAATCGCTGGGCCAGAAATCGAACCAGGTGAGGTCGTACCGGGCTGCTAATTGTGCGAGTTTCACACCCGCGTCGAAGGGTGAATATATCGGGACTGGTGGAAATTCAGGTCTGGCAGCCCAACCTTCACCCGTGAAATCGACCGAGAGCGCAAGACCGGCTTGTATATCCTCGGCGGTCATCAGCGGTAGTCCGGCGGCCGTCACCGCGAAGGGGATGGCAGAATAGAGACGGTGCCCCCTTTCGATAGCCTCGAAGTATTGGGGAGGGTAGGCGTTGAGTAGTGCGGCTTTCCCGCCGAGCTGCGTAACGGTGGAGAAGATATTGCCCTCGCGCAGGATTTGTTGGATAGGTGGATTTGGCTTCGGACCATAATGTTCGCCAATCTCCTGCGGAACATTGCGGCCTGTGAGCAAAGCAGCTTGTCCGGAGGCTGATTGCGGTGTACCGGGCAGGCCAAGTGTGGGGTCAACTGCAAGCAGCGTCGCCTCATCGCCCTTAAAGGGCGCTGTTTTCAATACGAGTTTTCGACTGCCGAGAAGGGCTTCGAGTGCAGGCATCTCGCAAGCGGCGAACGGATTATAGGTGGGATCATCTGCACCAAGCCCTATGCCGTCCATGAAGAGGAGAAGGATGCGGCTCATTCTGGTTTTCGTATCATCTGATACCAGGCTGAAGTACGGTGCCCTTCGGTACCTCGTATGAAGGAGCGAATTTCAAAGCTGGGCTCGAACAGAGTTGACATGTCGCTTTCGGTTAAGCTTATGGACGACGAATCACCTTCACCAGCGAGCCAGGTGTAGGTCAAATAAGTCCCGCCAGGTTTGATTACGCGAGTGAGGTTTTGTATGTAATTTTGCTGCCCCGCGCCGCTTAGAGAGTGGAAGCAGCCGATGTCGAGGGCGAAATCGAATGGCCCCTTGATAGAGGCGAGGCGCGTCACGTCTTCCTGCCTGAAATCAATTTCAAGTCCGGCTTGATGAGCTTTGCGACGGGCAGTTCGAATCGCCAGCGCCGAGAGATCCACCCCGACGACCTGCCAACCATGTTGAGTTATGGTTATGGCGTTCGTGCCTGTCCCGCAGCCGAGGTCCAGCGCGTGACCGGGAGAGCTCTCCGCCAGGTACTTCAAGAGTTCAGGCGGGGAGATCCCCGTATCCCACGGTGTTTTTTCCCGCAGGTAACGCAGTTCGAATAAGAGACGACGAATCATGGGGTGGATGACAGAGCTTTATCGATCACTTCCGGGTCAATTGCGCCGACGGCGCGGAGGATTTCCTCTCCCGCCGGGTCAAACAGAATGAAGGTCGGCGTGAATTGGAAAGCGTAGGTTTCCAACAGGGGTTGCATGGCCTCGTCTTGGACATTTACACGGATTACGTTCAGGTCGTCTGCATGCTGCTTCTCGATCCCATCCACGATGGGTTTGGCGGCCATGCACGCCAGTCAATAGGGGCTCTGGAATTCGAGTAGAACAGCCTTCCCTGACCCGATCACACCCTCGACCCTGGCTGCCTCGGTTGTTTCGGCGCTCGCCCCCGGGCTGAAGAGCCAGAATGCGAAAAGGAATCCCATGATCGCTGCTGCCAGCGGAACGAGCAATCCGTCGGTTCCCCCTTTACGCAGGAGAATGCCGGCGATGATGAGGATGATAACCCCGGCGAGGAAAGGGAAAGAATATTGATTGATTAGCTGCATGGTACCCTCCACGGTGCCAGCCGGATTGTAACATCAACCCGCTGCGCCTAGAGATTAGCGATTAAACCTCGCGCAGATTTGGGATCTGGGGGAGGCCAGGGAAGAGAGCCTTTATTCCAGTCATTACGAGAAGATGTCCAAAACGGGCTGAAAAGCTATCAAAACCCCATCTTTTGATGTTTTGTCTTTACAAGACCCATCTCATCCTTTAGAATTCGTTGACCTAAAAATACCTTTGAGAAGGATCCCAAACCCATGAAGGAATACGCAACAGAGTTCATTCGCAATATCGCTCTCGTGTCCCATGGCGGTGGTGGAAAGACTATCCTGGGAGAAGCCATGCTTTTCAGCACAGGTGCGATCACTCGTATGGGGAGGGTCGAAGATGGAAATACGGTCTCCGACTTTGAAGATGAGGAGATCCGTCGCACTCTCTCACTCTCCACCACGCTCCTCCCGATTGAGTTCAAAGAGCATAAGCTAAATATCCTGGACACTCCTGGCTACACGGATTTCGTTGGCGAAGTAATCTCTACAATAAGCGTGGCCGATGCGGCAGTTGTTCTGGTGGATTCTGTCGCCGGAGTCGAGGTGGGCACGGAAATCGTCTGGGACTATTGTGAAACATTCAAGCTGCCGCGGTTTGTCGTCATCAGCAAGATGGATCGAGACAATGCCAATTTCAAGACGGCTCTCTCTGCGGCGAGCGAACTCTCCCCGGATGCAACCTTTATCCCCGTCCAGCTTCCCTGGGGTGAGAAGAGTGAATTCAAGGGGGTCATTGATCTCTTTAATATGAAGGCACGTCCGGCTGAAGGGGAAGTGATGGAGGATATTCCCGCCGAATATCAAGAGCGGGCGGAAGAGGCGCGCATCGCTCTGGTTGAAGCGGCTGCGGAGGGGGATGACGCCCTGCTTGAGAAATACCTCGAAGGCGAAGATCTAACCGCCACCGAAATTGCCAAAGGATTCAAATCGGTTGTCCACGCTGGTCGGTTTATACCGGTTTTCGTGAGCGCAGCTGGTAAAACGACAGGCGTTGTGCCGCTTATGGAGGCGATGATTGAGATCTTCCCCTCCCCTGCCGACGCTGAACCGGTGAAAGCACAAGGAGCATCGGGAGAGGAGGTCTTAGAAGCTTCCGATTCCGGCCCCCTGGCCGTCCGTGTTTGGAAGACTACGGCTGACCCATTTGTAGGAAAGCTCACTTATATGCGCGTGCTCTCCGGAACGCTCGCCGCGGACACCCGGGTGTGGAACCACACTAAGAAAAACGAGGAACGATTAGGTAATTTGTTTATCTTGCGGGGCAAAGAGCAGATCGTAATCAAGAATCTCCACGCTGGGGACCTGGGTGCAGTCGCCAAACTTGGTGAGACGGCAACTGGCGATATGCTCGGCGATAAAGGGCACCCGCTTACAATCGCGAAGCCCGAATACCCCAACGCGCTTTTCTCCGTTTCGGTATCACCGAAGACGCAAGCGGACTCGACGAAAATCAGCCCCACCTTGACTCGTCTCTGTGAAGAAGACCCCACGCTTTCCTGGCACCAGGAACCGAGCACAAACCAAACCATTTTGCAGGGAATGGGTGATCAGCATATCGACGTCGCCATACGTAAGGCGGAAGCCAAGTTCCAGGTTGGCCTCAACACAGAAGTGCCCCGGGTTCCCTACCGGGAGACGATCACAAAATCCGGACATGCCGAATATCGCCATAAGAAGCAGACAGGTGGCGCAGGGCAATTTGCCGAAGTTCACATGGATATCGAGCCTCTAGAAGAAGGACAGTTCGAATTCGTAAATAAGGTCTTCGGCGGCTCAATCTCACAAGGCTTCATGCCCGCTATCGAGAAGGGCGTGAAGGGTGTGATGAAGCAGGGTGTAATAGCAGGTTACCCGGTCGAGAAAGTCAGGGTCCTCATCGTTGACGGCAAGGAACATCCGGTCGACTCAAAGGCGGTCGCTTTTGAGGTCGCCGGCCGGGAGGCATTCAAAGAAGCAATGAACGCCGCAGCCCCGGTCATGCTCGAGCCGATCATGGATATTCGCATCACCGTTCCAGAAGCGAACATGGGTGATGTCCTCGGGGATCTCAACACCCGCCGGGCACGTGTCCAGGGGATGGAGACCGAACGAGGGCGGAGTGTGGTTACCGCGCAAGTTCCACTTGCCGAGATACAACGTTACACGACCGACATTCGGTCGATGACAGGTGGGCGTGGCGTGTTCTCGATGTCATTGAGCCACTATCAGGTCGTGCCTACACACGTGGCAGAGGAACTCATCGCCGCGCGCAAGAGGGAGATTGGTCAAGAGGAAGAAGACTGATCGGAATATGAGGTAAAAAGGGGCCGGGAGCAAACCGGCCCTTCATTATATGTCGAACCCTATGGACGATCGTAAGCCTCCAATCACGTTGCGCCTTCTGACTCTCTTTAGCTTCCTGCTCGGCATCTACCTCGTCACCAACGGTCTTGCTGTTCGCCTGTTCGGTTGGAACCCCATTGTTGCGCTTCCCGGGGCCTCCTGGTTGGATCCATGCCAAATATTCTCCAAAGGCTTTGATCAATGGATTATCATCAAGCCAGAAGCCCTGGCGTGGCCAGCCATTGTTCTCGGTGCTGGTTTGTCGGGGGCGATTTGGGGAGTCTGGCTGCATAGACAATGGGGGTATGGAGCCGCGATTTTAATCAACGTCTTTTCGTTGATGTTTTTTGGACCGGCGACGCTCTTAGCGCTCTGTAATCTCGCTTGCCTCGCCGCGCCCGCAACCCGTGCCTGGGTCCGGGAATCCGAATTACCAGATGCAGGATGAGTGGTCGCCCCTCCGCTTCATAAGCGAAAAAATCGAAGTTGAGCACGAAAGATCCCCGCAATTAATTAAGAAACCCACGGCGCCGGACAGCATCCTCTGGAAGGGGCAGAATTTCAAGGTTGAGAGTGTGATCTCATCCTGGTTTGATTATTCGCGCAAGGGCAGGATGGCGCTGAATATGAGACCGGAGAATCTGAAGAAAGCGCAAAGGCGGGGTTCACGAGGGGTGGGCCGCTTTTACTTCCGCGTGCGCACCCGCGGGGGGCGTGTGTTCGATATCTACTACGATCGGGCGCCTAAGGACGCCGGAGACCACAAAGGGAACTGGTACTTGTGGCGCGAGCTCGAATCTACCTGAATCTGTAAGTGGATGTCTTTTTGGTTCTTCCCCAAGTTATCAATTAAGAGGAGGCCTTTCAACGACCCCCATCTTAAGTGATGGCTCGGAAGGGCTTGGATTTGCTGGGCTACCCCGACACATCCAATACATCAGGCTTTCGTTTCCTATTTCCCCTCGATGCTCACAAAAAGCATCGCGCCAGTAAGCCCCAGATGGCGGTCAAAGGCTTACTCTTTCGGCGGCATAGGTGAGTCTGCATCCTCGTTGGCTAGACGAAGGAGCACGAACACTCTTGGCCCGAGGTAGGCGACCCAAAATCCGACCGCCCCGTAGCGTACGTATCGAAATACATTCGCTAAAATATCATCTCCACTGGGGAAGATCGCGCTGAGCCCGAAATAGATCAGGGCCACACCCACAAGACCTACGAGATAACGCAGCAGTCTCTGCCACCACGGACCGCGGACATGGAACCCACCCCATTGATAGAGGAGTGCAGCGCCAACGCCGAGGCCAAAAAACACACCTGCGGTGGAGAAGAACCCGTTAATGCTAAGAGGGTCGATGACTTCGCTTCCCGGGGCGGCGGCTGCAGCTCCAGCAATCCACTCCAATGGGACTGGACGGTTTGCCGTAGCTGTGGATATGAGAAGACCCAGGCAAATAAAGGCAATGCTGATCACAAAAGACAGCATGCTTTGCTGACCCGCTGAAAGCCGTGAAAGCCACTTGCTGACGGGCTTGTCGAAGATGAGAAATGCCGCCAGCAATATGCCGCCGATGAGCCAACCAAGAAGCGTATCCATTGGATAATGGACCCCGAGGTATGGGCGTGAGATCGATATTAACAGAATCAAGATGCCGAAGAAGATGGTTGCCCAGAGGCGATGGATCCAGGCAGCCAGGAGTCCCCACACGGCGAGGGCAGTTTGGGCGTGGCCGGAGGGTAGGCCGAAGCTCGTGCCCGTGCTCAGAGCCTCAACCTCAGGGTTGACCCAATAGGGCCGCGGGGTCCCAAACGCGAGCTTGAACACTGAGTTGATCCCGTTGCTTGTGAGGAGGATTAACCCAATTCGGACTCCCAGCCCAATGTCGACACACCAAAGGAGAGCAGGGAGGACGAGTAAGAAGAACTCCTCATTGCCTAAAAAAGTGAAGAACTGCATGAGGGGTGTAAGCCAGTCCCCCAGACTTTGCAGCCAATAGATGATGGGGTATCCCCATTCGAGTATCGGAATCATGGATAGCTCCTTTCTCAAGTACCGTGGTTGACGATATGAGCGACGAAGGATTCTGTTTCTCGGAACACATCATCTCGTGCCGCATCGCACGTGATGATGTGATTACTGTTTTGAACATGAACCATCCGTTTCTCAGTCGAACCGAGCGAGTCGTGGATGTGCTGCATATCGGACGGCGGGATGAAGTCGTCATCGAGGGAGTGGATCAGGAGCGCCGGGGCGGTAACCTTACTTAACCTGGGTCGCATCTCTTCGAGCAGAGCGCCAAATTCGTAGATCGAACGCATAGGATAGGCGTCATATTGAACTCGGGATTTCGCAGCTTCCATGTCAAACCAGACTGGTGGGCCCTTGCGAATGGGCGGGAGGAAAGCGCTCAGCACAGGCAGGATTGGATAAAGCTGTTTCAAATAGGGTATGGGGGGAAGCTGGTAAGGCGTCGCAAGCGTGACGATCCCATCCACTGGCAACTCCGAGACCATGATGAGGCTCAGGCAGGCGCCGGTTGAAGACCCCATCACAATGATCTGATCGCACCATTTTCTCAACAAATGGTATCCGTCCTCAACAGAGGCAAGCCAATCGGACCAGCGGGAGCGGGCCATATCATCCAGCCGGGTTCCATGACCGAATAAACGAACACCCAGAACCGTATGCCCCTGGGATGATAGACGCGTCCCTAATTCGTGCATTTCCTGCGGGGTAGCGGTGAAGCCATGTGTGAGCAGGCAGCCGACCTTCCCGCCAGGGAAGAAGAAGGTTTCAGCGCCAGGCATGGTCATGTTCATGGCGCATCTCCTGTCACGCGGTGGACGAACTCGGTTATTGCTGAAAACACGGTCTCGCGTTCGGCATCACGCGGCAGATTGTGCCCGCTGTTTTCAACCCGGACGAGTGTCTTATTCTGCGTACCGAGAGCGGCATAGATCTTCTGTGCGTGGTCAGTGGGTACAGTCAAGTCGTCGGTGGAGTAGATCAAGGTTACCGGGCATTCGATGAGCTCTAAGGACGATCTCATCTCAGTGTTGATGTCGCAGACCTCGGAAATCCCTCTCAGCGGTTGGACGGGGTAGTGGAGGTTGAGCATCTCTGCATCTTTGTCGCGCCAGTCCGACGGTTCCGATGGTGTGCGAAAACGCCAGACCTTGCTAAGCGGATGGAGTATGGGGCGCAGCCGCTGGGCAATCGGAGGGAGTTCCCACGGTGTGGCCATGGCGACAGCGCCGGCGAGAGTTGCCCGTGAGGCGAAGTTTAGGGCGAGCATTCCGCCTAATGAGAGCCCGATTACGACAACCTGGGAACAAGCTCCATCGATCCAGTGATAGCCATCCTCGAGATTTGCCATCCAATCTTGCCAGCGTGCCCGCGTCAGGTCATCGGGGTGTGTTGCGTGACCGAATAGACGAATACCGAGCGTTGTGTATCCCTGCT
>JAUWDI010000198.1 GCA_030608865.1 Anaerolineales bacterium
GATCACCCGCTGCGACTGCTCCGTAAAAGCCGCCATGAGCAAGAACACGAGCACTGCGCCAAGAAAAACAGCCGCGCCGATGATGGCGAGCGCCCGGATGCTCCCCGCGAACCCAGAATCGGCGGTCAGGTTGGTGAGCTCCGGCAGGTTGATGAACACAAAAGAAAGCATCACGATCCCGTCGAACGCACGTTCGACGATGATCGTCGCCAGTGAGGCCGAGATCGGTACTTGCTCCTTGCGGCGCAGAACGTACGCACGTAGAAGCTCACCGGCGCGCGCTGGGTAGATGTTGTTGCCCATATAACCGATCGCCACAATGGGAAACATCGTCTTTGTGGGAATGGACTTCAAAGGTCGCAGAAGGTAATGCCAGCGCCAGGCGCGCGCCCAAACAGCGAGGAAATACACCCCAACACCGGGAAGCAGCCACCAGTAGTTCGCATGACGCAAATCTTCCCAGAACGCACGCAGATTCAGCCCGCGCATCGCATACCACATAAAAACAATGCTTATTGCAATACCCAACCAGAACTGCCAGCGCTTCAAAGTGCCTCCAGAATGCATCGATTAATGCCGTGAGTGATTCGCTAAGGCACCAACTTGTTATATGCCAGGGTCTCCTGCTTCATACCCTCAGCAGTCAACCTCTCTCACCCACCATCTATAAGAATCGCGGGGCTTAGATAACCCCGCGACGCCTCCACGCTTAATATCCTACCCGAAATAAAATCGAGCGCAAGCATCTACTTTGCTTGCGCTCGCATATCGATAACCCGGAATCTTCAGATCACTTCCGCGGTGACGGACAACATCCCCTCTAGAATGCGCTCCAATGCCATCGTATGGCTGCAAAGGTTGCGTGTCAGGAAGAAATCACAATCGCAGCGCCACACACCGTCGATAAACTCCACATTATGCGGATTATTATCCCCGTCAAAGGTAACATGAAAATTCTCGAAAACGATACGCTCGCGTTCTTCCGCGTAGTGCTTTGCTTTCTCAATCTTTCCGATCATCCCATAGTCCATTTTGCCTCCTCTTGAATTTGAAAAGTTAAACAAAAAAGGCACGCGGGCGCGCCCAGGTGCCTAATGTCGGCGATTATTTATTTGTCCAGTGACTCCGCTCATGGCGGCAGTCCCTCCTGTAACAAATTTTCTCGGATCCAGTATAGCCGTTCATCAGAGGGGAGTCAATCTGCGTCCTCCCTACGGCAAACCATCTGCTGTTCTACGAAGATGCGTCGGGGTCTTGCCTCCCCAAGCTGCGCGCTTCTGACCCGTCCGAGCGCAACAGTTCCTGCGCGAATGCACCTACGCTGGGGACGACCCAGCAATCGACTTCAGGATATATTCCCCGTGGATCGAGCAATACAGGCGTCATCCCCGCCGCTGAAGCCCCGAGGACATCCGCATGGAAGTTGTCACCCAGATAGAGCGTTTCGCCCGGCTCGACGCCAAGTCGTTCTGCAGCATATAGCAGCAGACGTGGATCAGGTTTATACCATCCCACCTCACCAGCAGCCAGTATCAAATCGAACATGCCCGTAAAACCCAAGCTCTCAACGATTTCATCCAGGGGTTCGCTGCGATTCGAGACCAGACCGAGCTTGAATCCTGCCTGCCGTAGACCTGTAAGCGTGGGCATGACATCATCCGGGACACAATCCTCAGATTCATATGCCTCCCACATTTTCACCGTCACCGCGAGCGCAATCTCATCGGCCACCGCCTCATGTGTGCCCAACTGAATAAATTGCCGGCGGGCGTGGTTTACCCAGAAGTCGCGATTGTCTCTCCATGGGCCAAAGGTTTCCAAATCTTCTAACAGCTCTTTCGAATCCGCCCAATACCAATTCACCCAACGCTCCACGCCGATGCGCTGCTCTGGCGCGATCTCAAGGCCATGTTCAGCTGCATATTGGTAAAACACATCCCTGACCGGAGGGTCGCTATGGCGCAGCGTGCCATCTAGATCGAAGAAAACGTTCGAATAATTGTCGAGTGACGGTTTATTATCCATGGATATTTATTGACGAATAAGCTCAATGCCGATGATTGGCTTCAGATTAGATCGCGGAGCGGTCGACAATTACGACCCTGATTTTCCACGTTCGCATTCGTTAATACTTGAGCTTGAAATCATTTGGGGTCGGATTGCAGCTTGGGAGATTGTCGTCGCCCGAATCCTTCCCGAATACCTCCTTGATAGCTTGTCTAACATGAGATTTTATCATGCGCCGTAAGCAATTCATCCCCACTGCTTTAGCGGCAGAACCCGGTTTTACATCACTATTGCATCCACTTGGCTTTAAGGTAACCTTATTCGCACAATATTGAGCGTGATGGAAGAGAATAGACGCCCCCTTAACCGTACAGATTATTGGCTTGCACTCGCTCTCACCGCGTTGGCGCTTCTCGCCTACGTACAGACGTTAACGCCGAGTCTTTCGTACTTGAGCCCGGATGGCAACGAGTTGGCCACCATCTCCTACCTGCTCGGCCTGGCTCACTCCCCTGGATACCCGGTCTATACCTGGCTGGGGAAGCTCTTCACCCTGCTCCCTTTCGGAGATATCGCCCATCGGGTTAACTT
>JAUWDI010000044.1 GCA_030608865.1 Anaerolineales bacterium
GAACCGGAGACTTGGTTTTGGTTTGTGCTATCGGGGGTCATCGGGTTGGTCCTTGGGGACGCTTTCCTTTTCCAAGCGTTTGTGTGGATTGGTCCCCGGCTCTCGATGCTGCTCATGAGTCTAGCCCCCGTTATCAGCGTGATCTTCTCGTGGATATTCCTTGCCGAACGGCTAACACTATTACAAGTCCTGGGAATAGGGATAACTGTTTTGGGGGTCTCAACGGTGATCCTTGATCGCGGGAAACTCAACCAGGCGAATGGACAGAATCGAAATTATCTTAAAGGGCTGCTTTTCGGGCTCGGTGGAGCGGTAGGCCAGGCGCTAGGGCTGATCACTTCAAAAGTTGGGTTGAATGCAGGGGTATCCCCACTGTCTGGCAACTTGATCAGGATATTCAGCGCGGCCGTGATCATGTGGTTTGTTGCCCTCTTAATGAATCAAGCTAAGGTGACCGTGGACAACGTATGGCATTCAGGCCGAGCGCGCATCTTCCTCCTCATGGGCACCCTGGCTGGACCCTTTCTTGGTGTCTGGCTTTCACTGGTTGCCATTCAACACACGCCTGTTGCTGTTGCCACCACATTGATGAGTCTGGCACCGATTATTCTGCTCCCTGTAGGGAAGATCGTCTTCAAGGAGCGCATTGGATGGCGCGCAATTGTCGGAACGGTAGTCGCTGTCAGCGGTGTGGCGATGTTATTCGTGGTTTGAATTATAGGAGAGGGATCAAAGGGGTGCGAGCTGTTTATTCGAGACCGGGTTCGCAAGCGCTCAAAGTGCCGTCAGCGTCGATGTAGGGGCGAACATTACGCATAATCTCGACTTCACCTTCTACCATGATGCATGTGCCAGATTTGAATTCGGGGTAGGTTCGGGTGTAGTCGATGATCTCAAAAGTGCCCATTTCTTCGGTGAAGATGGCAACGTAGGGAATTTCACCCGATTGGAACCACCGTTTGATCACCCCATATGCGCATAGGATTTCACCCTCGGAATCAAGCGAAATCTCATCCCATCTCACACAACCCATCTCATCAGGTTCGGGTGTTGTTGTCGGTTCAGGGGAAGGACTCCCCTCTGCCCGTGTTGCTAGAGCAGATGCAATCGTTGGCGCAATGGTTGGGGCACTGATTGAGATTGGCGTTCCTTCACGGAAAGCGAAAAGCGAAGACAAATCAAGGCGTCTGAAAGCGATGACCGCGATTGCGGTGATCGCAATGATGCCGGCAGGGATAAGAACCCAGCGGAGGATAAGGGCTATCGGAAAAGATCGTTGCTCTTGGTCATCTTCAGGGGTTTCTTGATCAGAACTGGGGAGGAGATCCGCCAGGGGATCGAAATCCCTGTCTGAATCGAGGCGGCGGTCATGGAGAACTGCTAATCCCTCCTCGCTGTCCACGGGCATGGGTGGTATTGTTATCTTCTCTTGAGGGGCTCTCGTAAATATTGCCTCGCCAACGTCTTCTTCCTCGAGAAAATCCTCTTCAGCGCTTTCTGGGTCCTTCTCCATGCTCGGTTTCAAACGCGCCAGGAGGCTCGCGGAGGCTTCGCTCTCTCCAATGTCAACGCTGAACGGCTGCTCTGTTGAAAGTTCCCTGCCGCATAGCGGGCAGCGGTCGATGCCGCGCTCGACCCATTCGGCGCAGAACGGGCACTTGTGCAGGCTCGTAAGCCAGAGAGGGGGGTCTATGTCGCGCCGGCAGAAGCGGCAGAACATCGCCTCATCTTGAATCTCTTTGTTGCAATGTGGACAACTGCGCATAGATATATTGTCCTAAAAAAGTTTATACGGCAATTGTAATCCTTCAAACGAATAGCGCAATGTCTCCTAGGTGCTATTAACCCCACATAGGCCTTCACGGCGTCTACGCCTTGAAGAAAACGAATTGTTCACAATAGGATTGATCAGGTGCATTATGCAGTCTTCGATGCTGGGGATAAAATCCTAATTGGTGGCCATGACCCACGCTCATTTTATCGTGATCTCCAACCACCGAATCTGTGTCACAGGACACTCTTGTGAAACTCCGGTTCCTAGTATGATGCTGGCGAATTATTAGCAGGAACAAATCAGCAAGGTTGCCGAAATAGATGAACGGGGGAATGAAGGGGTATCGGTTTTCATGAAACGCTCGACGAGAGAATTTTTCAAGGCATGGCAGGGGGTCAGGGGAGCGACATTATTCGACCGTTTGCACGGTTATGTATATGGTCGTTGGATCTACCTTTACATTAGCATCGGACTCGGGGAGCATCCTGTCAGCCGCCCACTCAGGTCGATGATTTCAATTGTTTCTAAACTGAGCCCGGCAAGGGAAGAACCGGTTCCTAAGGATAAGACTTTCGCAGACACGTATCATGGAAAGGTAGTCACGACCGATGCCGCTCGGCAGCTCGTTCAGGTCCAGGAAGATATCCATTTACCGGATCTTGAGCACGTGATTCCATACACGAAAGCGCGCGATATTATCATGACCGACCCCGATCATATCGTTATCATCGACTGTGCATGTCGTTCTGCCCGCTCCGAGCCATGTTTACCGTTAGATGTCTGCATGATTGTGGGCGAGCCTTTCGCATCATTTGTGCTTGACCATCACCCGGATCGCTCGCGCCGGGTTAGGGTTGAGCAGGCAGAGGGCATACTTGAAGCAGAGCACGCGCGCGGACATGTTCATCACGCATTTTTCAAGGATGCGATGCTGGGACGGTTTTATGCGATTTGCAATTGCTGTTCATGTTGTTGTGGTGCGATGCACTCGATGCGCAATGGGACCCCCATGCTGGCCTCTTCGGGTTACGTCAGCGAGCTGGAGATCGACCTTTGTGTCGCTTGCGGATTATGCGCCGAGCAATGTCCTTTCGGTGCGATGAGCATGGGTGATGTGCAAGTGGAAGTTGACCGGGTTTTGTGTATGGGTTGCGGCGTGTGTGTGAGCACCTGTCCTGAAGGAGCGCTGAGCCTTCAAGCGGATCCCGAAAAAGGAGTGCCGTTGGTGATCAGTGAACTGCTGAAAGTAGAAGCGGAAGTATGACCCCAGGAATTTTAAAAAACATTGAGAAAAGTTGCGTGCAACAGGTCACTTAAGGTCTAAGCGAGGCTATAATATGCCCTGCAGAGTATTGTTGAGATGGGTAGAGCCGATAGGAGAACTTCATGGCAGTATGCCAGCTGGCGAAGATGATCAACGAATCGCCGACTTTGCGGCTGAATGAGCAAGCGAGGATTCTGCGAGCCAAAGGTGAACCTGTCATTCACCTTGGGATTGGGGAGCCAAAGAACAAGACACCGATCAGCGCGATACTCAGCGCCGCGGCTCGTTTGAATGCCGGAGATATTAAATATACACCGACGGATGGGATGCCTTCCCTGAAAAAGGCGATCATCCAATATACAGAGAAAAATTACAACAGGGTTGCTGCACTTGAGAATATAATCGTCTCGACGGGAGCTAAGCAGTCCCTTTACAACATCCTTTTTACGATCGTCAACCCACAGGATGAGGTGCTTCTCCTAGCGCCGTACTGGGTAAGTTACCCCGAGATGATTAAAATGGTCTCAGGAGTGCCGGTCGTGGTTGCCCCCGAGGAAGGAACCTTCCACCCAAACTTGCGGGATATCGAAAAGGCGATCACGTCCCGTACGCGGGCGATCATTTTGAACAGCCCCAACAACCCTTCAGGGGTTCTCTACTCGGAGGATTTCATCGCCGAGATTGTAGCGTACTGTGAGAAGAAGGGGATCTATCTTATCTGTGATGATATTTACCAAAAACTTATATTCGATGACAAGGTAGCTGTTCCGGCTTATAACTACACCACAGAGGATATTGAATCCAGCCATGTGATTGTCGTCAATGGAGTGTCCAAGATGTATGGCATGACGGGTTTTCGCATTGGCTGGGTTGTTGGACCGCGAGAGCTTGTCAAGGTGATGGCGAACCTACAGGCGCAAGTGACTTCAAATCCGCCGGTTATCTCTCAAGCAGCTGCAGAAGGAGCGCTTTTGGGTGACCAGAGCGTCGTGGAGAGCCTGCGCTTGACGATACAAAATAACCGCGATGTGATGATGAACGAGCTGATCGGTCTCAACGGGATTCAAGTTACAAAGCCCGATGGGACTTTCTATTGCTTACCTGATTTCCGATCCTTCCAGATGACATCGACGGAGCTTTCTAATTTCCTGCTCGATAAAGCGCTGGTCTGCACGGTTCCAGGATCTGCGTTTGGTATGGAGGGCTACCTGCGACTGAGTTATGCAGGTTCGATCAAGGAAATTAAGGATGGGATCGATCGCTTGAAGTGGGCGTTAGACCCTGAATCTTCCGATGACATCTACATTGGCAATCGTAAACTTACTAGGGATTGGTTATGACAAACAATTTGTTAAATATCAAAACACCCGCTCAAGCTGAGGCGGGAGCATTAAAGTGTGACTACGGCTTGGAAAATCACGGTTTTACGGATCTCAATATCATCTATTGGAATCTACCCCCCGAGTCGCTTTATGAGGAGATCACCTTCCGGCGCGAAGGTCGCATCACTCACCAGGGTGCAATAGCCGTCTCCTCCGGAAAACACACTGCAAGAGCGGCGAACGATAAATTCATCGTTCGTGAACCATCAACGGAAGAGAATATCTGGTGGGGGGAATATAACCGCCCCTATGATGTGAAAAAGTTCAACGAGATTTACAACCGGATGCTGGGGTATGTACAGGGGCGTGATATTTTTGTTCAGGACTGTTACGTAGGCGCAGATCCCGACTACCGGATTCCCATCCGCATCATCACGGAATATGCCTGGCATAGTCTTCTCGCTCGGAATATGTTCCTTCTCCCAGAAACCGCCAAGGAATATCAGCAGCACATCCCTGCCTTCACCCTCGTCGCAGTTCCATCCTTTAAGGCTATCGAAGCTATTGATGGGACTAATTCGGAGACCTTTATCGGCTTAAATTACGAGCAAAACCTCGCCATCGTCGGGTCTTCCGCTTACGGTGGTGAGATAAAAAAATCGATCTTCACAGTATTAAATTACCTACTCCCACTTCAAGGTGTTATGCCGATGCACTGTTCGGCAAACGTGGGTCCGGAGGGGGATGCGGCGCTATTTTTTGGCCTCTCGGGAACAGGGAAGACAACTCTCTCTGCTGACCCGACCCGCAGCCTCATTGGTGACGATGAACACGGATGGAGCGACAAGGGAATCTTCAATTTTGAAGGCGGTTGTTACGCGAAGGTGATCCGCCTTTCTTCCAGCGCAGAACCGGAAATTTATGCAGCCACAGGTAAATTCGGCACGGTACTTGAGAATGTTGTCTACGACCCGGTAACGCGAGAGATCGATCTCGACGACAATGAGCATACTGAGAATACTCGCGCCTCCTATCCCTTGGAGTTCATCGAGAATTCCGTTCCGGAGAAAATGGCGGAGCACCCGAAGAATATCATCCTGCTTACTTGTGATGCATCAGGCGTATTGCCGCCGATCGCTAAGCTCTCCCCCGGCCAGGCTTTGTATCAGTTCGTATCGGGATACACAGCGAAAGTGGGTGGAACTGAGGTTGGGGTAGGAGATGAACCGGAAATTACCTTCAGCACCTGTTTCGGTGCACCTTTCATGGTCCATCATCCCTCGGTCTACGCTGATTTGCTCAAGGGAAAGATCGAGCGACATGGCGTAAACACCTGGCTGCTAAACACAGGCTGGGTTGGAGGACCTTACGGCGTTGGCAAGAGAATCAGCATCAGCCATACTCGAGCTCTGCTGAACGCTGCGCTCTCTGGTGCATTGCTTGATGTGGAATACAAGAAAGATCCCATATTTGGCTTCGAGGTTCCGGTCACATGCGATGGAGTCCCTGCAGATGTGCTCGATCCTTCTTCTTCCTGGCCGAGCAAGAGTGAATATCAAGAGAAGTACCGTCTTTTGGCATCGCGCTTCATTGATAACTTCAAAAAGTTTTCCCCGGATTTCCCCCCTGAAGTTAGCGAATCGGGCCCTGTGATCTGATACAATAGCCCGCCGTTCCTGAGATTGCGCTCATTCCCTAGAATCCCCAATTGGATGGATGTGAACGGGATAAGCGCGCGCAGATCTGGAAGCGACCTTGCAACTGGAATCAAATGATTGTATGTTAGTGCGTCTTATGGACAGGATGAAATAGCATGACGAAGGGATCTTCAAAGATTGCGAATTGGGCAATAGGCCTTCTTGCAGCAGCCTTTGTTCTCACTCTGCTGATAGCAGGGTTTGTATCGTTTTCTGTCGTACGTGATCTGACGGCTTCTTACACGGGAGTGGGTTTGAACCCGTTCCAGGATATTGCTGGAGATGAGGGGGATGGACCTGCACCTCCAGGCGCGACGCCGACGGCGGTGAGGCTCGAAGCAGAGCCTCAGCCATGGGATGGGAAAGCGCGGGTGACTATCTTGGTGATGGGGTTGGATTACCGCGATTGGGTCGCCTCAGATGCAACCCCCAGAAGTGATACGATGATGCTAGTGACAATAGACCCGATCACGCTGGAGGCAGGGATGGTGTCGATCCCCCGTGATTTATGGGTTGAGATCCCTGGTTTCAACCATAATCGTATCAACACTGCCTATATGTTTGGTGAGGCGTACAACCTCCCTGGCGGCGGCCCCGCACTGGCCAAGCAGACCGTTGAAAACCTCCTGGGTGTTCCAGTTACATACTACGCGGTACTCGATTTCCACACATTTGAACGCCTGATCGATGAGATCGGCGGCATCGATGTTTTGGTGAAGGAGCGCATAAGGATTGCGCCGATAGGTCTTGAATCGTCGTATTTGGAGGCGAAAGCCTACCATTTGAACGGCGCGGAAGCCCTTGCTTACGCACGGGTACGAAAGAACGCCGGCGGGGACTTCGGCCGTGCAGAGCGCCAGCAGCAAGTGGTTCTAGCTGCATTGGACAGGGTTGTAGGATTTGATGTTCTTCCAGGCCTGGTTGCACGTTCACCGGCTCTCTATCAAGAACTTGCGTCGGGGATCCGGACGAATCTAAGTCTGGAGCAGATTGTCTCTTTGGCCTGGCTGGTGTTGAAGATCCCTTCTGATGATGTCCAATCAGGGTATATTGG
>JAUWDI010000031.1 GCA_030608865.1 Anaerolineales bacterium
AATGGGCGAGGGCTGGGGAATCGTCGAACGCGTCGTCCATGAAATCAACGAGGATGATGTGCGCGCCCTGGGCGACAGCATCGTCCCCATTCTCACAATTGTCCGCAGCGTGACCCAACCGGAAATCCTCTCTCTCGCCGACGATGCCATTTCCGCCATTCAGCCAAGCGCAGCAGAAGAGGAAAATATCTCAGCTTTTGCCCTACTGCGTGAAGTATCAGACCCGAAGGTCCGCCGTGGTATGTCGCGCCTTCTCAACCTATTGAAAGTGCTTGGGGACCAACCCGCGAAACAATCACCAAACTAAAGAGCTAGATTAAGGAGAAAAATGATGACAAACCCAATTCTTGAGAACGTCGAATTCGATGATGGTGGCTTCATGGCAGATCCCAACGCCTGGTCCGCGGAAATTGGCGAGGCGATCGCCGCGCGCGAGGAGTTACCTCTCACCGATCGCCACTGGGTCGTGATTAACTTCGCCCGGCAGGAATTCGAGGCGAATGACGAAGCCCCTACACTGCGGCGCATCACGAAGACGACCGACGTGGACACAAAGGAACTTTATAAACTCTTCCCCGGTGGACCCGCAAAAAAGGCAGCCATGGTCGCCGGTTTGGGAAAACCCACCGGGTGCATCTAGACCGTTGAAGCCAACGGAGAATATGGAGAATCTCAATGACAGAAAAAAGCAATGGCAACCGCAAGCTATGCATCATCACGTCGAAGGGTTCTCTCGACATGGCCTATATCCCGCTCATCCTCGCCAATTCAGCCAGAATGACTGGGATTGACGTCGAGCTCTTCTTCACTTTCTGGGGGCTGGACGTCATCACAAAGAAAAAGATGGGCGGACTAAACGTGGCCACGGTCGGAAACCCGAGCATGCACCCCTGGTTCCATATCCCAACTTTACTTGGTGCCATCCCCGGGATGTCCGCCGCTGCTTCGTGGATGATGCGGCAAGAGATCGGCAAGCTCGACTTCCCACCCGTTCCCGAGTTCGTCCAATTGGTCATCGACTCAGGAGCTAATGTATATGGCTGCAAGATGTCGATGGACATGATGAAACTGACCAAAGACGATCTTGTAGACGAGGCAGAAGTTCTCGGCGCAATGGAATTCATGGAGCTATCCGAAGGGGCCCAGCTCCTGCTTGTGTAAACCCATCCTTCAAGAATCAAGCCGGGGCTTCCGATTGGGAAGCCCCGATTTTCTTTAAAGACTCAGTATCCGGCTACTCTGATTCTTCCTCGGCCAAAGCCATGATACCCAGTTTGTGCGGGTCTTCACCATCCGTAAAACCCGAAAGCACAAAGATCGCATTCGTTACCAGTGGCCCCGGATTCCGCCAGCGATGTTGGCGATGTGCAGTAAACAGGAGCGTATCCCCCGCTTCCAGCAGGAAGATTTCGTCCTCAACCTGATATTCCAATTGCCCGCGCAGACATAGCACAAATTCATGCCCTGTATGAACTATCGGCTGTGGTCCGCTATTGGCTCCATTCTCGAGAGTTATAGCGAAGGGTTCCACTCGCCCCGAGAACTGCTCGCCCCCTAATCCCTCAACCAACCCGCGCGTGAAAGGCACACGCGTCCGCTCTCCAGCCCGGATATGAACCACGTCGTGCAATTCGGGCTCGGTTTGAAAAAAAGTGGTGATAGGTACGTTCATGGCCCCTGCGACTTTATAAAGCGTGCTAACCGATGGAGAACTGCGCCCCCGCTCGATCAAGCTCAGGGCATTTGCAGACAGCCCACTTTGCCTCGCCAGCGCCCTTATAGATAAGCCTCGCTGCTCACGCAGCTGGCGTAAGCGGATACCAACGTCGACTGATACCGCACTCTTTCCAAGAATATCCATCGGCACTCCTCTTAATGAATTCCTGATCCCTATTATTGTATCTTGAGTTGACCAATCCTCCCAGAGAGCCACAGTACTTCTTCCAATACCCGACCCACTTATTAAATCTTTAAGACTGTCGTTGTAACAAACAACGGTTTAGCGGAGCTGGCGAATCATCAACGCGCAGTCACCCTGTTCTCCAAAGCATAATCCCCTTATGCGGTGCCAGGCTGTGAGAACTTCGACCAACCTGACACCGGTATCATCAGATCCCATTTGAATATAAGTCCGGTAAAATAACCCCTCGCAGTTTTACACTGCATCTTTGAAAATGTAGCTGTAGGTCAACGTGATTGAGATAAGATGATGTCATTCTAATTTCCCCTTCGATGTTGCTTAGAATGACATACTTTCGTTGTTGTCAAACTTCTTTAGG
This sequence comes from Anaerolineales bacterium, assembly GCA_030608865.1. Next base: position 2,280 of record JAUWDI010000031.1, read on the forward strand.
AGTTAATAATGAAACGAATCGGTTCTTGGCTTTTTGCGCTGATGATAATCCTGGCGATGGTCCTCTCCGCATGTGGTAGCGAGGCTGCACCAGAAACGATAAATGCAACCGTGGCGCTGGATCCTGGGTCGAACGCGGCCCAAGATCCGGGTTCACCTAACCTATCGTATGCGGTCGCAGAAGATATCGATGCCGCGTTTAACTTGTTCATCGACAACATGGTGGACTACAACGCACTCAGTCTCGATGGGCTGGACGAGATGCTCGCGGAAGAGCCGCCGCCGTTTCTGCTCGACGTCCGCTCCATCAACGAAGTTGGAGCGAATGGCTATATCGAAGGAGCGACGGTCATCCCGCTGCTCGAGCTCGGTATGAACCTAGAACTCTTGCCATCGTTCGACACCACTATCGTTGCTTACTGCGGCAGCGGCTGGCGCTGCACGATCGCCATGACCGCCCTCGGTCCTCTAGGCTGGAACTCCACATTTGTACTAAAAGAAGGCAGTTACAAGGGATGGGCTGAAGCCGGATACCCTGTGGCTATCGGGTTACCTGAAACCATTGCGCTTAATGCCGAATCCCCTGACCCAGCGATGATCGCCGTTATCAACAAGATGCTTTCCAACATCCCCGAAGACTGGGGCTTCGTCACCGCCAATGCCATCCTCCAAGAACTCGACAGGGATCCGAATCTAATCATGATCGACGTGCGCAGCGAGGATGAAATCGAGACCACCGGCCTCATCGAGGGTACGATCCACATCCCGCTCGAGGATTTCATCGACCGGAAAGCCGATTGGCCCATCGATAAAGATGCCACGATCGTCATCTATAGCGGCTACGGTCACAGGTCCACAATCGTCATGACCATCCTTATGACCTACGGTTATAGCGATGTCCGTTCTCTTGGCGGGTAATTCACTGCCTGGATCGATCCCGCCCACCTCACTCTGCCGCTAACCGTGGACAGGTCAGCTAACTCAAAAAGAAAACCACGGTGCTTCCACTGGACGGAAAGCCACTTTGGGTTGATGTATGATTTAGAAGGTGAAATCCCAGGTTGCACGGATAGACGAGCAGCTCTCGCGTTACCTGGCTGCTATTTTCTGGATGTCTTCCCAGGCGATCACACGCAGTCGCCGCCAGAGCGAATCATCTTGTACGCACTCTGCGAAATCAAGCCAATCCTTTTCAAGCTTCAACCAATACGAACGCGGCGCGAATACCCAGAGGTGAAACTCTCGCTCTAGAAGATCCGCGAGTTCACGCCCAATTGTGAGCGTGCGCGCCAGTTGATAGTGACGATTGCAGGTTGGCGGTTCAGAATCTGGCTTTGGTCGCAGCCCCATCGCTAGATGGCTTGTGAAGCAGGATTTTTCGACTTCCCAATAGCGGCAGGGCGACCAGTCATCACCGACCGCGAGGTGCATCTCCGGGCAGCGGCGTTTTGAGAAGCGCGAGCAGCGGCCAAAACCGCTCTTGCGCTTTGATTCAACCAGAATAAGATTTCTCTCACCAAGAAAATAAAGGTCAACCTCAGTCTTGGGACCGCTGCCATCGATCATGAGAAGGACATCGTCCAGCCGAGACAGGCGCTCTCCATCCACGTCGTATCCCCAATAGTAGGGGATCAAAGCATCATCGGTCATATTTCCTTCGTTGGGATTGCCCCATAAAGGCCTGATTTTACGAAGATCGATCAGCGAGATTGTCGGCTGCGCCAACGGGTAGATCACGTTCCACAACAATGCATTTTCTGAGGTTGGATTGAGGAAATTTGTCAGCACACTCTCAGGGAGGATTGAAAAAATACCCTCATCCTCCCCGGAAATGATCTGCTTTGGGAGCCACCTGCGCTTGTCGCCCTGACCACTCCCACTCTTGCCCGAACCCACTTTGAGGTCATCCGTCATTGGTTTTGCTATCTCTTACCTTTGCAGCTTCAGTCATTGCCAGCAGGAAATCGCTCAACCGTTTCTGGGCGTCGAAATAAAGGTAGAGGACAGGCGATCCGTAGTCTTTCATCGCCGCCAGATCGCTCAGGGCTTGCCCTTCAAACAACTGTCCGAATGTGTAATTTTTACCGGGTATAGCTTCATCTTTTCGGGGCTTCACCATCAGGATTAGATAGACCATGTCCTTTAGCCCACGGTCTGAACCGAGGTCACATTCAGCGGAACTAACCAGTGAGAACAAGCCTAGTTGATCGCGAAGCGCATGACGCAGGCGTCTCACCTTTCCCTGAATGGTTTTCGACATGGGAGAATAGAAGCGCAATCCCAAGCCTCCCGCTTCCTGTGATTCGGCGAGAATAAAATCAACCATTTCAGATAATCCGCTTCCTGTGAACTTCAAATCCCGTGACGCGGATTTCATCTGCACGCCATCGCCCTGCCATAAAGGATCCGCCTGAGGCAGTTCACCCTTGCGTTCGAGTCTGTGCAAAATGTGTTGGAGCTCCACCCTGCTCCGCTGCAGGGCATCGAGATCTGTGGGATTTGCTGATAACAAATGCTGTGCGATTGCCGCGCCAATCTGCCATTGAACGAGAATCTCACCTATCGCTTCGGGGCACGTGCTTGTCTCCAGCACAAGAACGGGAATACCCGCGCGTTTCCAGCCAGCCAGACGACGGTCCAATGCACCAGAACTGCGCAGGTACACAAACAGGCGATCGTCGCCGTAGACATCCCCGGACCCCGGAGGTTCATCCCTGATCGTGATGAATCCGCTCTCATCTCTCCCGCGCCCTGCAGCGAGAAGGCCTTCGATCCACTTGAGAATCGGCTCCAAGGGCGGGTCGGCGAAAAGCGTTACTTTATTCCGCCCACTGCGGAAAGCCGCGGCCAACACAGAGCTGAGAAAAAGACCGGGGTTCTGGGCAGCATCTACGAGTGGACCGCAGGCACGCGTCATATCTACACCACCCTGCACGAAGGACTGGATATCTGCGCCAGATAACGCTGCGGGCAGGAGGCTCGTCCAATTGAACGGGGAGAGCCAGAGGTCATCCTGGCTTTCCACCTTTATAATTCTATGGATACCCTGCTCTACAGCCCAATTATGTAATTTGGAACCCTCTTCCGTGATGACGACGAAATGATCCCCTGTTTGCTCCTCAATCTTCTGAACCGCTTGTTCCCAAAAAGTTGAGAGTAAATGCTCTTCTATTCCATCGCCCGATGAAGAATCCACAATAAGATACAAAGTTGCTTCAGGTGCAATTTTCTTCTTTAGTGCGCGTATGGCATCCGGATTCGTCGTACTAATTATGTGCAAATCAAGTCCGTTGGGTAACGTCAGGATCCGCGCCAGCATCTCCGCAGTGAATGTTCCGCCCCCTGGTCCGATGAGGACAAATGTAGTAATTGCCGGGTTTAACGTTCCTGCGAAACGGGTGAGCTCAGCGATTCCAGTTGACATTCTCGCAGGCTCTGATAGCCACCTCAACCAACGGCGAACCCGCGCTTTCTCGCGATCGCGTTCCACCCAAAGAGTCACGTCCTCCTGCCAGAGCCTCTTCCCAACCTCATCTCGCTCTAACTCCACCAGGGTCTCCCGCATTTTCGGTTCAAGTGCAGCGAGCTCCTTCTGGAAAGCGCCCGCCTTCTCTTTGATAGTCCCCAAAATTGAACGATAAGCTACAGCGGACTCACTTACACACTGCCTCTCAAGCTGTTCCGCAGCCGCATCGAGCGAAATCCCAAGGTCAACCAGCGCCTGCAATTGGCTGCGGGCAGTTGAGATATTCTCTGGTAGTGTCAGCTCCGGTGTTCCATGATCCCTGAAAGCCTTCAGGGTCGCTTCAGAAAGTGCGTTTACGGTATCCAGTCCAATCAGATGATTGACATAGTATGTATCAGGATATTCTGGGTTCTTCATGCTCGTAGACGCCCAGAGAGGTCTTTGCGCTCGCGCCCCCCGCGCGGCGAGGTATTGAAATCGTTCCCCTTGAAACGTCGCTACAAATTGCGCGTACGCAAGCTTACAATTGGCGACGGCTACTTTGCCGAGCAAGGAGGAAGCGCGCTCGCCATCGGCTTCGCCGCGCCGGATAATCTCCTTCAGCTGCTCATCCAGCGCGATATCGATCGGCGAGACGAAAAATGAGGCCACGGAGGTAACATGATCGAGCGAGCCGCCATCTTCGAGGCGCCCTTCTAAGCCGCTCATGTAGGCTTCCATAACCTCGATGTAGCGACCCAGAGAGAAAATCAACGTTGCATTTATATTGATACCTGCTCGAATGGAAGCTTCAATTGCAGGGAGGCCGGCGAGCGTTGCCGGAATCTTAATCATCGCATTAGGACGATTGACCACATTCCATAGACGCCTCGTCTCTTCAATGGTCATGTTTGTGTCATCGGCGAATTCGGGATTCACATCGATCGAAACAAACCCATCCCCACCGTTCGTTTGCTCGAAAAGCGGCAGGAAGGCATCTGCCGCGGCGCGGATATCATCAATGGCATGTTGGTCGAAGATCTTTTCTGCCGTCCACCCTGCCTGGGCGAACCGGCGCAAATCGACCGAGTAATTTTCGCTCGACACGATGGCACTTTCAAAAACAGTTAGGTTGGATATCGCCCCACGCAGCTCTCCAGCAGCGACTCTATCCGCCAATTCACCAGAATCGAGCGAGTCCCTGCGGATGTACTCCAACCACAGGGACTGACCGAGTAAATGAACAGATTGGATCGGGTCCATCTTCTGCTCCTGCAGGAGCCGTTTCCCTTAATATCTTACTCTGCCGAACCAAGATAAACACTCTTGTGCCGTTACCCAACCCATGGTTGGAAACGCCTTCACTCGAGTAGCGAAGATACACAGAGTTAATATTTTCCGGCTTACCAACCGGGCACCTTCATGGCTTATTTGCCAGAGGTCTCGATCCGCGTCAGGACTTCCTGGGCATTCTGGACAACATTATCCGCTGTCAATCCAAAGCGCTCGTAGAGCTCCTCGAATGGGGCCGATTCTCCGTAGTGGTCAATGCCGATGACCGCTCCGTCGTCTCCAACCCATCGTTCCCACCCAAGCGTGATGCCGGCCTCAATAGCTACGCGGGCTCGAATCGCCCCCGGTAGAACCTGTTGTCGATACTCTTCGGATTGAGCTTCGAATAGCTCCCAAGAAGGGAACGAAACGATGCGCGTCGAGATACCATCGCCCGCGAGTTTTGCACCAGCTTCGAGGATGATCTCGACCTCCGATCCCGACGCCATCAAGATAAGCCGTGGTGGCCCCTCCCCTAGATCTGCAAGGATATAAGCGCCCTTCTGTAATCCCTCAGCCGATCCGAATTTCGTCCGGTCGATTGTCGGCAGCGCTTGACGGGTTAACGCCAGCGCCGTCGGGCCGTCATCCCTTTCCAACGCGGACATCCAGGCTTGTGCAACCTCATTTGCATCGGCCGGCCGCAAAACAACCATATTGGGGATCGTGCGCAGCGCGGTGAGCTGTTCAATGGGTTGATGCGTGGGTCCATCCTCTCCGAGACCAATCGAATCATGAGTGAATACATAAATTACGCGCTGCTCCATTAATGCTGCCAGGCGGACCGCCCCGCGCATGTAGTCGGAGAACACCAGGAAGGTCCCACCGAAGGGGATGAGCCCGCCATGTAGAGAAAGACCGTTCAGGATCGCTCCCATTGCATGCTCGCGCACACCGAAATGCAGGTACCGCCCGGCTCGGTCTTCAAGGGTAAAAGCTGTTTCCCCTTCCCCTTCCAGTGCGGTCTTGTTCGAGCCGGTCAGGTCAGCCGATCCGCCGATCAATTCTGGAATGAAAGGCGCCAATGCGTTCAGGACCTTGCCTGATGAGGCGCGCGTGGCCATGCCTTTCGCGTCGCTATCAAAAACAGGAAGCTTTCCTCTCACCTCAACGGGGAGTACTCCAGACATGGTTCGCTTAAATTGCGCGTGCAGTTCAGAGTATGCCTCTCCATAACTTGCCAACCTCTCCTGCCAGGATTCATACGCCTTGAGATTGCGTTGGGCGCCAGCGTGGTAATGCTCGCGCACATCATCCGGAACGAGGAAAGCAGGCTCTTGCGGCCAACCCAATTTCTCCTTCGCACGGG
>JAUWDI010000011.1 GCA_030608865.1 Anaerolineales bacterium
ACCAGGATGATGCGACCGTTGATGTCCGTTAGAACAACAGCATCCGCTGTTTCCACCAATGTGGCTTCAAGGCGCGAGCGCTCATCGGCCACACCCCGGAACAAACCGGCATTCTCGAGTGAAACGGCAGCCCAGGAAGAAACCGAAGTTAGTAGTTGCTGGTCTGTTTCTGTAAATGCGCCACGAGGGTGATTGATGGCTTGGATCGCCCCCATGACCTCCCCCCGCTGCTGAAGTGGAACGCAAAGCACAGATGTGGTCAGGATGCCAGTTTGGCCGTCGATCGCGCTTTGATACAGGGGGTTTGTGCGAACATCATTCACAATCAAAGGGCTATTATTGCGAGTGACCCATCCAGCGATCCCCTCTTCCAAGCGAATGGCTACATCTCGAAGTCGCATCCGCGTGCCACCACTGGCTTTTAACATCAATTTCTCTTTCTCGTCGTCGAGAAGGAAGAGAACGACCGCTTCTGCTTTCAAGAGATTTTGGGATTGCTCCATCGCCTTTTGGAGAGCGACTTCCAGGTCAAGCGTGGAGGTCATCTCCTTGCCGATAATACTTAATTCTTGTAGCTGGCTGGCTCGGGCTTCTGCTGTTTCGAAGTGGATCGCATCCTGGATTCCAACAGTCCCGATATTGATAATCGCCTGAGCGAGTTCCATTTCCTGCTCATCTAAATCGTGCCCTCCCTTGTTGTAGAGAAGGCGGACCAGCCCAAGAGTTTCTTTTCGCGTGGCTAGTGGAAAAATCGCTGCGGTGGAGATCCCTTCCGCTTCCAGCATGGCGATATCTTTCGCGGATCCCGAAGGTGGTGTGAGGCTTATGATCTCGGGTTTGAGTTCTTTTTGCACCTTCTGGTGGACTGGGTAATCCGGCATTTTATCTGCCACAAGAGAAACCACAGTTTGCTGCATCGATTTCCCTAGCTGCTGCCGGAAACGGTACGTCTCGCCCTTGCCTTCATCGAAGGCGAATATTTCACAGGTGTCGGCTGATGTCGCTTTTAACAGGTGAGCTGCGGTCTGCTTGATTGCTTCTTGTCGATCCAATGTGCCGGTGATGGCATGGCTGGCTTGGTAAAGCAGAGAAAGCTTGTGCAGTAGGAAGCTCTGGCTTGTGGTTTGCTGGGCCAGGGTAAAAATCTCTGCTGCCCGCGAGGCTAGGACTTCCAGAGTTTCTAAATCTTTTTCGCTATACGGATCGGGTTGATCTTTTGCGGTAAAAAGTAAACCGATGATCTTGTCGTCGCTCAAGCAAGGCGCACAGGCGACAGTGCCGGGGGCAAGGGGCAGGCCGAGTGACCCGGTATCGCCATTTGTGGAAATTGCGCGCTTCGAAGAGAAGACTTCCAGTAAGAGAGAGTGGTCGGAGCCGAGTGCAACCCGACCGAGGTCGCGTAGTGGCAGACCGTGAGCGAAGCGAGGTGTATATCCCGCATCCGTTTTATCGACATCATAAAGTGCGGCTCGGTCTGCAGAGACCAATTCACACGTCAGGAGAAGCAGGCTGGTCAGAGCCTGCATCGGGTTGTTGATATCGAAAGAGCTCGTAGCTGCTTGATAAAGATTTCCGCGCAGTTCCGTTGGATCCATGTGTTGGTGCCCTGAGAAGTAGATTAAGGTTGGATTGACTCGACATCACGAATTATGGCATAGATCAACCCGCCCTGCAATGAACATAAAGTTCTATCGGCGGTGCCGGTGTAGCACTATTGAGACGGGGGTCGGACTAAAGGAGGGATGTGATTTTAATGATGAGCGGGGGGCCAAGAATGAGAAGCCCCACGAGAATGGCGACAAGTGAGGAAATTAAGACTGCTGCAGCACCGACATCTTTTCCAACCCGAGCAAGCGGATGAATCTCGGGGCTTGCCAAGTCGACGATAGCTTCGAGCGCTGTATTTAGAAATTCCGAGACCCAGACTAATCCAATCGTTATAAGAAGTATTGCCCCAGAGAGTCTGTCTAGACCCACCCATATTGCGACTGTAAAAACAAGTATTGTCGCCACAGCGTGAAGCCAGGCATTTCGCTGAGTGCGAATAACGTACAGCCAGCCTGCAAATGCGTGCTGGAAGGAGGCAAGACGGGATTGGGCTTTCTTGGGAGATGTCATCCGTTTCATTCCAATGATTGGATCGTGATTCCTAGTTGGTTCAGAATTCGTGCTTGATGAGCCCACATCCGCTCCTTTTCCTGCGGGAGAATGTGGTCAAATCCAAGCAAATGCAATGTGCCATGTACGGTCAGCAACATCAGCTCGTTGTTTGTTGAGTGTTCTGCACGCTTGGCTTGCTCATGTGCTATCGGCACGGCAATGATGATGTCACCGAAATACATCAGGTTAAGGTCCGGGTCAATGGTGCCGTCGGGGAAAGAGAGCACGTCTGTGGAAATGTCTTTGCCGGCAAATTCTCGGTTGAACGTCTGCATCTGCGCTTCATCGGTAAGGACGACTGTGAGAGCGCCGCTCTCAGCCTTCTCTGTAGTCAACGCAGCTAGCGCTGCACGCTCTACATCAGATGCATATTCACTGAACTCGCTGTTGGATTTAACATGAGCCAGATGGGTCATGAGGGTTCCATCTATGTGGGTTGCACAGGCTGCGTATCTTCCTGGCTTTGGCTGTTCTCCGTAGGTGATTTAGGGTACTGGATTCGCGGGTGATAGATGTTTGTAAGCGTTTTAACGAAGGATCGCCGAATGGTAGCTAGATCCCGTAAAGTGAGATCCGTCTTGTCGAGTTGTTTTTCTTCCATGCGGTTGCTGATTATCCACTGTACGATCTCATTGATCTCTTCTTCACTTTGGGGTTTCTTGGCCCGAACGGCAGCTTCCGCGCCATCGGCGAGCATAAGCAACGCCGTCTCTCGAGAACGTGGCACAGGTCCTTTGTAGGTGTAGTCTCGCTTATCCACTTTCTCAGCATCTCCGCCGATCGCTTCGAGTGCTTCGCGATACTGGAAGGAGACTCTCAGCGTCCCATGATGTTCGGCGATGAAGGCTTGGATGCTCTGCGGGATACGATGTTTGCGCGCCAGCGATAAGCCTTCGGGGACGTGGGAAAGGATGATGTTGGCGCTTGTTTTTGGGTCTAGCTGCTCGTGGATGTTCTGTCCGGGCACTTGATTCTCGATGAAAAATTGTGGATGAAGGGATTTCCCTACGTCATGATATTGAGCGCCAACCCGGGTGAGCAGAGGGTTCACGCCAATCTCGCGTGCGGCTTGTTCCGCCAGGTTTGCTACTTGAAGACTATGCTGGTAGGTGCCCGGGGCGTCGCGCAGGACCTGTTGTAGAAGCGGATGGTCCGGTCTGGAAAGTTCAAGCAGCTGCAAATTCGTGGTAATGCCTAAAAGATTGCCAATGATTAAGAGTAAACCAAAGCCAAGGCTGGCAGAAAGTAAACCGCTGACGAGCGAAACAATTAATAGGGTTGCTTTGCCGATGATGTCCATGGCGGGATCTGGGAGGCGGAAGATAACAATTACAAGGGCGGAACCCATTGCGGCAGCAAACCCGGCGGTGGTGAACGAACTTAATCGTTCGGCTCGCTTGATCATTAACGATCCAAGGATTCCGCTGATGATGGCGTATAGAGCGAGTTCAAGACCACGGGGCGCCAGAAAACCGGCAATGATCCCGATGAGGAGCGAGACCATCACTCCCAGGCTGGGGCTAAAAAAGACCGTGACCAGAATCGGTAGAGCGGCATACGGGAAGACATAGGGAAACACGGTTCGGCCGGGTATCAGGGCCTGCATGCTGAGGACGATGATAATGAAGAGCAGGCTAAGCGTAAAAGCGAGATTAGCCCTGGTTATTTCCTTGGGGTGTATGCGGTAGGCGAAGATCGTGAAAATGCCGATCAGAAGGATGACCAATAGAGACCGAATAGCGATCTCCAGCCAAGGGTTGGGGGGCTTGAGAAGGTCAAATTCCAACAGTGCTTCGATTTCAAGCGCGCCGACGACTTCCCCCCGACTGAGGATCGTCTCTCCTTCGACATAGGTTTTAATTACCGGCTCGACGGATTCTCTGGCCGCAGTTCGGGCGGCTTCCGTGGCATCAACGTTAAGAATGGCGTTAGGAGTAACGAACGGGGGGGCAAGTACCTCGACGATCGTTGCCTGATTTTCAGGAAGGGAAATGCTCACCAATGCAGGTATGGTTCTTCTCGCTTCCTCGATTCGACCCTCGCGGATTTCATTGCGCATGACTTGCTCAACAACGGTGAGCGTTTCAGATTTTACGGTTTGCCAGTGCAAGTCTGATAATTCTAAGATCGCAAGCGAAGTTCCGGTATCTAGACGGATGTCGGACATTGAGCTCAAGTCGGATAGCTTTTCCTCATTTGTAGAGTAAGGATCGCTGCGGACCGAATCAATGAATGTAAGCGTAGCCTGAAGCCGTTCTAACTGACGCCTGGTGATATTGGTGTCCGGTTGGTCATACACTTGGGCCACGCTCTCGCTGGCTGAGGTTTGTTCTCGTTCAGTTAAGACATCGCTGACATATGACAAATCATAGAGAGCATGAATATCCTGGGGGGCGACGTCGCTAACCTGCAAGCCGTATGTTTGAGCGCTGTTGTTAATAGGAAGAGAGAGCGCAGCGATCGTTCCAATGATTGCAAAAAGCAGAATGAACCAAAGACGGGCTGCTGCTAATGCATTCCGCAAACGTTCTAGAGTGGTCAGGTCTGTGCGTGCCGTATCGTCCATCAATCCTTCTGTGGGGGTGAGAGAAGCTCACGGACGAGGTCGCTGGCTATTTTTCCATCGGCCCGTCCTTGTATCTGAGGGATAAGGACCTTCATGACTTTGCCCATATCCTGAGGGTCGGACGCGCCAACTTCCTCGATTGATCGTTGAACGATCTCTCTGAGCTCATCCTCCCCGAGTGGCTGGGGAAGGTATACCTGAAGAACTTCGATCTCTGCAAGCGTGGAGGCGAGGAGATCATCTCGCCCTGCTTGCTTGGCTTCTTCAATAGTCTCTTGACGGGTTTTCACTTCCCGTTGGATGATGCCCAGGATGGTCGCTTCATCGAGATCGTCTTGACGTTCGATCTCGACGAGTTTAATGGCGGAAAGTACCATGCGCAAAGACCGTTTCCGCACATCGTCCTTTGAGCGCATCGCTTCTTTGAGGTCAGCTTCAAGTGTCTCTTTGTTTATCATGCGTCCATTATACCTATGGTTTTTCATCATTGTGAAGGCTAGTGCAGGTTTCTTCTTTACTTGCGCATAGCCACATATGATTTTCCTAGGGTTACAGAGCGGTATTTTGCAGGCTCGTCGGCAGTTGTTAATCGTGAAGTCGATGCATTGATGTTCAAGGGACCAATAACATGAAAAGGCCTCGCCATATGATTCAGAAAGAGCATGACCGCTAAGGATAATGTGCAGGTTAATCTCGGTATAAAATCCAGTCAAGCTGGAAATCTTCCGCGGAAGACTAATTACGTGTTGTAATTCGTGATAATTCGCCCCTGCAGGTCTCCTTTTACAGAACCGAGAATTTCCACATCTGAGATTTGATTCCAACAATCTTCGTCGTCGCTCGCTTTTATACGTAGGTAATTACCTGTCAGTCCAGAGAGCTGCCAGCCAGCCTCTCCGAGATCGGTCGTGCTCTCCCAGAGAACGGGTAAGATTTGCCCGATAAATGAGTGGTGGTAATGCTCTGCAGACCGTGCGAATGCCGCTCTCATAATCGCGCTGCGTTCACGGCGTACAGCTATGGGGACGACAGGGTTGAAACCTGCAGCTGGAGTGCCCTCACGTTCGGAGAAAGTGAAGACATGACCCCCAGCAAAATTCATCGTCTCAACGAAGGCAAGACTATCATTGAACTCCTCTTCCGTTTCACCGGGGAAACCGACGATGATATCCGTCGTTATCGCAACATCTGGGATCGCTGCCCGGGCTGCTGTGATCAGTTTCGAGAAGTCATCTGGCGACGTTTTCCTTGCCATGCGACGAAGTGTGGCATCAGAACCGGATTGCAGAGGAAGATGCAGGTGACGGCAAAGCCTGGCGTCTTGCCAGAGCGAGAAGAAACTCCCATCTAAGTTCCAGGGCTCAAGAGAGGACAACCGCAAGCGTGGAACGTCCGTCTCTTTTAAGAGGAGTTGGATAAGGTCCTGTAAACTGCTGCCTTGGTCCAGGTCTCTCCCCCAGGATCCAAGATGGACGCCGCAGAGCACAATCTCCTGGGTCCCCCCTCGGAGCGCAGCGTTGACCTCACTTAATACTGTTGCCGCAGGGAGACTCATGGCCGCGCCGCGCGCTACAGTCGTAACGCAGAATGCACAACGATTATTGCAGCCATCCTGGACCTTAATGAACGCCCGCGTACGCATTCTCGATCCGGGAAGTGGTTCGCGTTGGAGCGGCTCCCGATTAAATAGCTCGGGCGGCTGGCCAAGGAGGTCTGCGACGAGGCGGCTCTTGTCATCGTTTTTCACAACTCGAGTGACTTTAGGTAGCTCGAGGGCGCTATGTTCTTCCAGTGTAGCCCAGCATCCTGTGAGAATGATTTGATCGACTCCTGCTCTCGCAGCCTGTCGTGTTTTCTGTCTGGAATCAGCGTCCGCTCGCCGAGTAACTGTGCAGGTATTGATCACCGCCAGATCGGCCTGAGCCGGATCACCAACGAGTTCGCAACCTGCCAGCCGGAAATCGCGACCGATGCGCTCTATCTCGCTTTGATTTAGACGGCAACCAACGCTGTCGAGAAACACTTTCATGGATGGCTTTAAGCAACCTCAGGGTTGTACTGTGGAGAAATTATCAAAACGAATCTCGACGCCGGGGGCTGCGTAAGTGCCGGCGATTAACCCCACGTCGCCCGTGCGTATATCTTCAACGATGGCCTCAGCCACGCGTGAGTTGTTAACATATAAGGTCAGGCTATCCCCGACACATTCTGCCTGGATGAAATTCCCCTCATCCCCCTTGTGTACGGCATCTGTCGGGAGCAGGGAATCATCGCTTAAGAGTGTCTTCTCGCCATTTACGTAGTGTCCTATACCGGCGAAACCATCGCTTGAAATGAGGAAGAAGATGAAATTGCTCGGATTCTCATATCTACAGATCACGCCGAAGGCATTATCGTCCGGCCCCTTAACTCTTTCGGCCTCGACGCTTATCCAAACATCCTGGAAAGATAACTTGGGAAGACTCCAGGCGACGGTCTCCGGAGTAAAAATCTCCATGTGATATCCGCCATCCTGGTAATCTGCTCGATAGACATCATCCTGGTAGCGATCCCAGCCGCTTGAAGTGCGAGAGAAGTCGTCCTGGAATAGAACTTCACCCGAACCGGCTGAAGGATACAGCCAATTGCACCCTCCAAGGCAGATTGAGAAAACCGCGATCAGGCTCGCGGTGAAGGAGATTCTGCGCATTAATATCACGTTTCTTTCACCCAGCCGCATTCTAGCACAGCCTATTCATTTGCAACGAGCGACAATTTTAGCGAACCGCCAATTCAAGCCAGCGTTTTGCAAGCGCTTGATAACGTTCAGGTGCGTTCAGAGAGGAGGCCAACTGCATGGCAGCCCATGCCCCACTTCGGTTCCCCTGGGCGTCGAGTAACAAACCCAGATAATACTGAGTTTGTGCGTTAGATGGATCCAACATAACGGCTCGCCAGAGAAGGCGTTCTGCCAGAATGTAGTTTTCGAGCAGAAAATGGGTGTAGGCCAGTTCGGCAAGAGGGGCTGTTTCTCTTGTGCTTAATGCAACTGCATTTCGAGCCGCAGGAAGCGCAAGCGTATGGATATCTACTTCATATTGATTGGAGAATCTCGCCAGCAATAGCCAGAAGGCGGGATTCTTTGGATCGAGGTCTGCAGCCTGGCGGTAGGCAGCAGATGCAGCCACGAGATCTCCAAGCCCAATATATACCTCACCTAATTGTGCTGCAATTGCCGGGTTGAGCGGGTCGAGTTGAGCGGCAACGATCAAGGCATCTCTCGCCTGTTCCTCCTCGCCTGCGTTGAGCCAATGAAGGGCTAGAAAGATATGCGGTAGGGCTTGGTCAGGTAGCGCGTCGGCAGCGGCCAGCAGATCGTCCAGCCCGTTCTGCCCTATTTGGTCTTTTGATAAACCTAGATAGGCACGAGCCTCATGGATATCGGGATCGATTTCCAGCAATTTTTCTAGAGAGGATACCGCCAATTTCCATCGGCCGTGACGGGCGAAGATTTGCCCCACCTGTGCCAGAGGGTAAGTGGGAGATGATTCGTTAGTTGAACCCTCGATCGCAAGAATGAGATCGATTGCTAGTTGAGGCGTTTGTTCTGCTCTCTGGGCGAGCGCATGAAGGAGCGGCAGAGAATCCACCGGCGCCAAAGCCGCTTTCGCATACGCGTAGGCCTCCTCCGTCTCAGGGTTGAGTGATGTCGTCCTGGCCAGCGCCTCGAAGATTGGAAGCGCGTCGTCGAGATCGTTGGCAGCAAGCAGTTGCAGTGCAAGCTGCTCGATGTCCGGGATTGATTCCGGGCAATCTATGATCAGGCCTTGCCAGGCATTATCTAACCCGGCGGTCTCTCCCGCGCGGATGTTTACCCTTTGACGGAGGCAATAGGCTTCGTGGCTCTGCAAGTTGTGGACTTCTAGCGCGTCTAGATGAACGTTGGCAGTATCTATGTCATTCATATCTAAAGCCAGTTCGGCGACTTTCAGGTGCAATCCCGCAAGTGCTTTCTCAAACTTGATCGCGTATTCGAGCTGCTCGATGGCGATCTTGAGATTCCCAGCCTTAAGGGAGGCCTGTGCTGTTTGCAGGGGATGGAGAAAGGGTTGCGCGATCGGTGATGGCGAGAGCACAAGGAGAAGTAGGATCGTGATGGTCAGTATTTGCCAGTGCCGGCGGAGTTTTTCAATCATGATTAATTCCGTTGAACCCTGGGTGAATTATAGACCGAGATAGGGAGAGCGGAAATTTCTTCCGTTTAATGTTAAGGGTCGAAGCAAATGAAGTAAAGCCCAGACGGGATGAACCTCCCGTTGTGGTGTGATAATGGACACTAAAACACGTCGAATCCACAAGATAGGTTGTCTCACTCAGTTTGAGCGTCTATAATCGAGACACGTTTTTCTGGAGGTAGTGTGGATGGATTTTCGTCTCACGACGGAACATGAGATGGTTCAGAAAATGGTTCGCGATTTCGCTCGCAAGGAGGTCGCGCCCACTATCAAAGAAGCCGATCGGGAACAGGAGATGGCCGCTCACGTCCTGCCCAGGATGGGGGAGTTGGGCATTCTCGGCATCTGCATCCCGGTGCGTTATGGTGGGCAAGGGATGGACTATATCTCATTGGGTTTGGCAAGCGAAGAACTTGAAGTAATCGATACCACATTGCGAGTGGTGATGTCTGTTCACAATGGTTTAGCAAGTATGACTCTCTTCCAGTGGGGAACAGAAGAACAAAAAATGAAGTACCTTGTCCCCATCGCGCGTGGGGAGAAGATCGGCTGTGGGGCGTTCTCGGAGCCCGGCGCTGGTTCGGATTTTGCGAATTTACTGATGACGGGCAAGCGAGACGGAGATGAGTACATTCTGAATGGTGAGAAAATGTGGATCTCACTCGCAACCAAAGCGGATTTTGCAGTCGTAACGGTTCGAACCAAGTCTGATGTAACGAAGCCCAGCGAGGGGCTTACCGCATTTATTGTTGAGCTGGATCGACCTGGGGTTACACGGGGGGATATCCATGGAAAGCTAGGTGTGCGTGCCGGGTCTACAGGATGGATTTCGTTCCAGGATGTGCGTGTGCCACTTGAGAATCGAATTGGGGAAGACGGCGAGGGATTCAAGGTCACGATGACTGCTTTCGACCACGGTCGGTACACGGTTGCCGCAGGCGCGACAGGGTTAATTCGTGCCTCACTTGAAGCCAGTGTGACCTATGCGAAAGAGCGAAGCTCCTTTGGAAAACCAATCGCTCACCATCAACTCATCCAGGAGAAGATTGCACGCATGGCGCGCGACTATGAGATTGCGCGTTTGCTTTATTTGAAAGCCGGTTGGATGAAGAACGAGGGCGTGCGCAATACCTATGAGACCTCCATCGCAAAACACTTCGCAACGGAGGCATCCTTTCATGCCGCATCTGAAGCCATTCAGATCCATGGGGCTTATGGATTCAGTGATGAATACGATGTGGAGCGATTCATGCGCAATGCACGCGGGGCTATGATTTATGAGGGCAGCAGCGAAATCCAGACTCTAATCCAGGCGGATTATGCGCTGGGGTATCGTAAAGATAAGGCAGTCCGATGTGAGCTTCCAGCGTATGACTCGCAAGCGTGGCAGTCATAAGCAATTTACAGGCTGTTGTTAAGACGTGAGATCGTGGAAAAGCATTTCTAAGATAAGGAGGAACCCTTGAATATCGTTGTCTGTGTAAAACAAACGCCCGATACAGCCGCAACGGTCACTGTTGAAGACGGGAAAATCTCCTGGGGGGATGCGCCCTTGGTGTTGAATCCCTGGGATGAGTTTGCCGTCGAAGAAGCTCTGCGCTTGAAGGAAGCGCATGGTGGTGAGGTTACGGCGATCAGCCTTGGCCCTGAAGATGCCAAGGAAGCTCTTAAACAATCGCTGGCGATGGGATGTGAGAACGCAATCCTCGTGAGCGATCCTTCATTTGCCGGCCTCGATTCGCTGCAGGTCTCCAAAGTGCTTGCAGCGGCAGTTGAGAAAGTTGGCGAGGTGGACCTCGTCTTCTTCGGCAGATCCTCGGTAGATACCGATTCGGGCATAACCGGCTCGCAAGTCGCACGTCGCTTGGGCTGGCCGGCGCTATCGCTCGTTGCGGTGATTAATTCCCTGGATCCTGAAAGCAAGCAGTTGGAAGTCGAGCGGATGTTGGATGAAGGCCGGCAGCAGGTAAAGGCTTCGTTCCCCGCCGTAATCTCCGTCGTTAAGGAGATCAACGAACCCCGATATCCATCCTTCATGGGGATTCGTAAAGCATCAAAAGCGGAGATTCCCATCTGGTCCGCTGCAGAGTTGGGTCTCGAAGGGGGCTTGGAGTCGGCGCTGACTTGGCCTGATGTTTACGCCATACCAAAAGTCGAGACTGAATGTGAGTTCGTAGAGGGGGAAACCCCTGAGGAGATCGCTGCGAAGTTAGTTGATCGCCTAATAGAAGAGAAGGTGGTCTGATGACTAATAAAGTTCTCGTTTACGTAGATCACTTCAATGGCGAGGCTTTGCCTGCTTCCTGGGAAGCGGTTGGGGCAGCCCGGAAGATCGCCGAATCTCTCGGTTCGGGAGTCACGGCGGTCATCGTTGGGCACGATGTTCAACCGCTCGCCAAGCAGGCGATCGAATATGGCGCAGACGACGCAGTTGTTGCCGAGAACCCTGCTCTGACGGATTTTCAACCAGAAGCCTATGCAGATGTGCTCTCGAAAGCAGCGGCTGAGGCGGATGTGCTTCTCCTACCCACATCGGGGCGGACGCGTGAGCTCGCAGCAATGGTCGCTGTGGACCTCGAGACGGGCATGGCGCCAGATGTGATCGACATCGAAGTTGATGGCGGATTGGTGCTCGCCACTCGCCCGATTTACGCTGGCAAACTGCTCTCCAAAGTGGTTATAAAAGAACGCAAACCGCAGATTCTAACAACGCGAAGCCGTGCATTCCCAAAACCAGAGCCGGATGCAAGCCGCAGCGGGGAGGTCACAAGCCTCGAGTTTGAGCTCGGAGAAGTTCCCACGGAGGTTCTTGGTTATAAAGATGCAGAGGGGGGAGTGAGTCTTACGGATGCGGCAGTCATCGTCTCCGGGGGCCGCGGGGTTTCGAACAATCCCAGCCTGACACCCCCAGAAGAGATTACGGATGAAAAGGAGCAGGAGATCTGGCGTGCTCAACAGGGTTTCGGGCTCGTAGGTGATCTTGCTGGTGTGCTCAACGCAGCCATGGGGGCGAGTCGTGCGGCGGTGGATGCGGGCTATATCCCTTATGCCAATCAAGTAGGGCAAACCGGGAAAGTCGTCTCCCCCGATCTGTACATCGCCAACGGGAT